>CAJBVC010000982.1 GCA_903958915.1 uncultured beta proteobacterium | reverse complement strand
TACAACCCGGCCTACTCTGGCGAAATCAGGGTGCCGGCCGATACGCTGCCGACATTGGCGCTGACCGAGCGCAAGGTGATCGCGCGTCGGGCCGCGCTGGAGTTGCGCACCAACAGTGTTATCAACCTCGGCATTGGAATGCCCGAGGCCGTGGCGAGCGTGGCCAACGAAGAACGCATTATCGATCTGCTGACACTCACAGCCGAACCCGGCGTCATCGGAGGCATACCTGCCAGCGGCATGAGCTTTGGTGCAGCCATCAATGCGCAGGCCATCATCGATCAGCCCAACCAGTTTGACTTTTACGACGGTGGCGGGCTGGATGTGGCGGTGTTGGGACTGGCGCAGGCCGACGCCCAGGGCAACCTCAATGTCAGCCGTTTTGGCCCACGGCTGGCCGGTGCAGGCGGGTTCATCAACATCAGCCAGAATGCCAAGGAAGTGGTGTTTGTGGGGACCTTTACCGCCGGCGATCTGGACATTCGTCTGCAGGACGGCAGAGTCCATGTCCACAAAGAGGGGTTGATGCGCAAGTTTGTGCAAAACGTGGAGCACCGCACCTTCAGTGGCCGCGAAGCCTGTCGGCGTGGGCAGCGCGTGCTGTATGTGACCGAGCGCTGTGTTTTCAAGCTCAAGGCCGATGGTGAGCAAGGCAGCCTGGAACTCATCGAGATTGCTCCCGGCATTGACCTGGAGCGGCATATTCTGTCGCAAATGGATTTCATGCCTGGTATCAGTGACCGCCTCAAACTCATGGACGCGTCCCTGTTCCTCGATAAGCCGCTGGGCTTGAGGCTACGGCTGCTGGAAACGCCTTTGGCCAGTCGGTTTGAACTCGACGCAGAGCACCGCCGACTCTTTATCAACTTTGAAGGCCTGGTGGTGGATCGCCCCAGTGACATTGACGATATCGAACACACCCTGTTATCGCTGCTCGAGCCTTTGGGTGCCAGGGTCACCGTGGTGGTGAACTATGACAATTTCAGCATTTCACCCCGCCTGTTTGACGGTTACTCTGCCATGGTGCGCCGGGTGGCAGAGCGCTTTTACCAGCGCGTGACCCGCTATGGCACTGGCGGCTTTCTCAAGGCACGCCTGGAAGCTCTCAAAAGCCCAACCGAGTAGCCGGCTCGGCAGCGCACGCCGCCCTAGATCAGGGTTACGCCAGTTTTGGACTGCACCATTTCGCGCGTGACGTCGGGCGCCAGTTCCACCAGCTTGAGTCCATCCGGAGTCACGTCCATCACGGCCAGGTCGGTAATGATGCGGTCGACCACGCCCACACCGGTCAGCGGCAACGTACAGGCGGGCAAAATCTTGAGGTCAATGGTGCCATCCTTCTTCTTGGCCACGTGCTCCATCAGCACAATGACGCGCTTCACACCAGCCACCAGGTCCATCGCCCCGCCCATGCCCTTGACCATCTTGCCGGGAATCATCCAGTTGGCCAAATCGCCCTTTTCGCTCACCTGCATGGCGCCCAGAATACTGAGGTTGATCTTGCCACCGCGGATCATGGCAAAGCTCTCGTGGCTGCCAAAAATGCTCGAACCCTTGATGGTGGTGACAGTCTGCTTGCCGGCGTTGATCAGGTCGGCGTCGACCTCGTCCTCGTACGGGAACGGGCCGATGCCAAGCATGCCGTTTTCGCTCTGCAGCCACACCTCAACATGGTCCGGCACGAAGTTGGCCACCAGCGTCGGGATGCCGATGCCGAGGTTGACATAAAAACCGTCCTGCAGCTCCTGTGCCGCACGTTCAGCCATTTGATCTTGGGTCCAGGGCATGATGGCCTCCTTATTTGTGGTTGCGGGTGGTGCGCTTTTCGATGCGTTTTTCGGGCAGCGGGTTGTGCACGATGCGGTGCACATAGATGCCAGGCAAATGCACGTCGTCGGGTGCGATCTCACCCGTGGCGACAATGCGCTCCACCTCCACGATGCAGATCTTGCCGGCCATCGCCACTGCAGGATTGAAGTTGCGCGCCGTCAGGTTGAAGCGCAGATTGCCAGACCGGTCGGCAATGTCCGCTTTGACCAGCGACACTTCCGGCTGGAGCGCTCGCTCCATCACGTAATTTTCACCGTCGAATTCACGCACCTCTTTGCCTTGCGCCACCAGGGTGCCAACACCGGTCTTGGTAAAGAACGCCGGGATACCGGCACCACCGGCGCGCAGGCGCTCGGCCAGCGTGCCCTGAGGGGTAAATTCGAGTTCCAGTTCACCGGCGATGTACTGGCGCTCAAACTCCTTGTTTTCGCCCACGTAGCTGGAGATCATCTTTTTGATCTGGCGGGTTTCCAGCAACTTACCCAGGCCAAAGCCATCGACGCCGGCGTTGTTGGAGATGACCGTCAGGTCTTTCACGCCGGTGTCCTTCAGGGCGTCAATGAGCGCCTCGGGAATACCGCACAAACCAAACCCGCCGACTGCCAGTAATTGGCCGTCTTTGACAACGTCGGCAAGCGCCAGCGCGGCACTGGGGAAAATCTTGTTCATCGCACGCTTCTCCTCAAAAGAATCTATCGCATACGATACTACTTATGCCATTACGTAGTTTCCCTTAAAGTCCAACCCTATGGAAATTGATTACCGCGTCGCATTTGACCTCGCTCCCGTTGGCTTGGCCCTTTCCCGCAACCGCTCCATCGTCGATTGCAACCAGCACCTGTGCGATATGTTTGGCGCCACACGAGAGCAATTGCTTGGGCAGTCATTCCAAATTCTGTATCCCAGTGCCGATGAGTACGAGCGCACCGGTGCGCGCATCGCTCCCCTGCTCAACCGCAACGGCACCTATTCGGACGACCGCATCATGAAGCGCGTGGACGGTCGCCTGAAGGGCGAAGCTTTCTGGTGCCATGTAACGGGCCGAGCCCTGAACCGCCAGGCGCCGCACGAGGCAGGCATCTGGTGCTTTGAGGATCTCAGCGCTTCGCGCCCGGTCAAGGCCGAACTGACGGCGCGGGAGCGCGAAGTTGCTGCGCAACTGATGCAGGGACTTACGTCAAAGCAAATCGGCAAGATCCTGGTAATCAGCCACCGAACCGTGGAAATCTACCGCGCGCGGCTGATGCGCAAGTACCAGGCTTCCACCGCCGGGGATCTGGTGCACAAGTTGATGGCCGGCTGAAGTACCTATTTGGCCCACGCCGGGCGGGTCTGCATAATGTACGGCAGCCTGAGATTGGCCAAGGCCGCTGCCGAATCCCAACGCCGCGCCTTGCTACAGGCAGGCACACAATCCAACCGCAAAACTGCAAAATGAAACGTCCAATACCCCGCGCCCTCATCGCTACTGCGGCCGTGCTTGCGTTGTCCGCCTGCTCCAGCTGGATGCCACCCACACAGGTCAGCGCAGAGGCGCCGCCACAGTGGCACGTACCCCTGCCCCACCAAGGCAGCGTGGAATCGATGACCCAGTGGTGGCAACAACAGGGGGACCCCCTGCTTGTAGAGCTGATTGCTACCGCGCAGGGGGTTAGCCCCACAGTATCGGCCTCGCTGGCGCGGGTCGAGAGCGCTCGCGCGCAGCAGGCAGTTGCCTTTGGCGCTCTGCTGCCCAATCTGGGGGTCCAGTTGCTGGGCAACCGCGGTGTGAGCCAGCCTGGCCTGCCAGTGACGACTGCCCAGCAAGTCGGCCTGCAAGCGGCCTGGGAAGTCGACTTGGTGGGCGCCAACCGGGCCGTCAATAACGCCGCCAGCGCTAATGTGGAAGGCACCCAGGCCCAGTGGCACGACGCCCGTGTAGCCGTTGCCGCCGAAGTGGCCAACCTGTACTACGGCCAGGCGCACTGCATCAAACAACTGGCTCTAACCCAACGCGACGCCACCTCTCGCCAGGAAACCGCGCGCCTGACTGAAATCAATGCCAATGCCGGCTTTTTGGCGCCCTCGATGGCGGCCATGGCGCGTGCCAGCGCGGCAGATGGCCACAGCCGCCTCACCCTTCAAACTGCACAGTGCGCATTAACCACCAAAGCGCTGGTCGCGCTGACCGGAACTGCCGAGCCCGAATTAAGGCAAAAACTGGCTCTAGCGCAGGCCAGACCTGCGCAAGGCGCTTCTATTTCGATAGCAAGTGTGCCGGCCCAAACGATTTCCCAGCGCCCCGATGTGTTCAGTGCCGAGCGCGATGTCATGGTCGCCAGCGCCCAGGTCGGTGCCGCCGTGGCGCAGCGACTGCCGCGCCTGAGCCTGAGCGGCAGCATTGCCGGCACGCGCCTGACCACCAATGGCGTGGACACCGATGGCACGACCTGGTCTTTCGGCCCGCTGGCCATCAGCCTGCCGCTGTTTGACGGTGGCCAGCGCGCCGCCGCGGTGCAATCCGCAGAGGCCAATTACCGTGCCGTGGTCAGCACCTACCGGGCCCGGGTGCGCAATGCAGTGCGCGAGGTGGAAGAAGCCCTCATCAATCTGGACAGCAGCCAAGCCCGCGCCGTTGACGCCAGAGTGGCCCGTGATGGCTACGCCGAGACCCTGACCGCCACCCAGACCCGCTTCAGCCAGGGCCTGGCCAGTCTGGTGGAGCTTGAAGATGCCCGGCGCAACGCCCTGGCTTCCGAGTCCGCCCTGTTCGCCCTGGATCTGGAACGCAACCAGATTTGGGTGGCGCTGTACCGTGCGCTGGGCGGTGGCTTTGAGCCCCATGCAGTGACCCAAACGGCTGCGAACTGAGACCCCTTCATTGACACGACGCAACACCACCATGAATCTCCTATCCAGCTCCTTTACCCGCAAACTCACTGTCAAACCGCTCGCACTGAGCCTGATACTGACCGGTGTGCTCACCCTTGGCGCCCTGGGCCTTTTTGCCACCCGCAGCCTGGCCGCCGATGACACCAAGCCTGCTATGGGCAAGCCGGCGCTGACCGTAGCCCTGACCCAGCCCAAAAGCAGTATGCTGACCATCAAGCTGTCCGCCAACGGGAGCGTAGCCGCCTGGCAGGAAGCCAGCGTGGGCGCCGAGGCCAATGGCCTGCGCGTCTCCGAGTTGCACGCCCAGGTCGGTGACCGCGTGACGCGCGGCCAGCTGCTGGCCAGCTTTGCCGCTGAGAGCGTACAGGCCGATGTGGCCCTGGCGCGCGCAGCCGTGGCCGAGGCCCAGGCCAATGCGGCAGAGGCCGCCGCCAACGCCGACCGCGCCCGTGCCGTGCAAGGCAGCGGAGCCATCAGTGCCCAGCAGGTCAACCAGTACCTGACACAGGAACAGACTGGCAAGGCCCGCGTCGAGTCGGCCAAGGCGCAGCTCGATTCCCAATTGCTGCGCCTGAAGAACACCCAATTGCTGGCGCCCGACAACGGCGTCATATCGGCCCGCATGGCCACCATGGGCTCGGTGGTAGGTGCAGGCACGGAGATGTTCAAATTGATTCGCCAGGGCCGCCTGGAGTGGCGCGGCGAAGTCACCTCGGCGGAACTGGGCCGCATCACGCCCGGCACCGGCGTGCTGGTGACCGCTCCCAGCGGCGCGCAAATGAAGGGCAAAGTGCGCAGCCTGGCCCCCACCGTGGACGCAGCGACCCGCAATGGCATGGTCTATGTGGACCTGCTGCAAGGGCAATTTCCCGCCGGGCCGCCCCAAGGGAAATTAGCCCCCTCGGGGGGCAGCGCAGCACCTGCGAAATCGGCATCAGCCGATTCCGGGGCAGTGGCAAGCGTGGGGGCCAGTTTCAAGCCCGGCATGTACGCGCGTGGCGAGTTTGAGTTGGGGAGTTCGGGCGGGCTGACGGTGCCGCAGACCGCGGTCGTCGTTCGCGACGGCTTCAGCTACGTTGCGCGTGTTGGCGCCGACAGCCGCGTGGCCCAGATCAAGGTGCAGACCGGGCGCATTGTCGGCGACCAGATCGAGATCCAGAGCGGCGTTACACCCGAGGACAAGCTGGTCGCCAGTGGCGGCAGTTTCTTGAGCGACGGCGATCTGGTCAAAGTAGTGGAAAGTGCTCCAGCGCATGCCAAACCTGCGCAAGCTGCTAGCAAATAAGGAGCAACGAACTATGAGCCCCCACATTCACATGCGTTCATTGCCCCCCGAGGGGGCGCTTGCCTCCTTTGAGGCGGCTCGGCAGGAGGCACGATGAACGTCTCCGCCTGGTCAATTAGAAACCCCATTCCGGCGGTCATGCTGTTTGTGCTGCTGACGCTGGCTGGGCTGATGTCCTTCAACGCAATGAAAGTGCAGCAGTTCCCGGACATGGAACTTCCCACCGTCACCGTGTCCGCCAGTCTGCCCGGTGCCGCACCTGCTCAGCTCGAAACCGAAGTGGCCCGCAAGCTGGAAAACGCCATTGCATCATTGCAGGGACTGAAGAACATCTACACCAATGTGCAGGACGGCAGCGTCTCGGTGACCGCCGAGTTCCGCCTGGAAAAGCCCACGCAGGAAGCGGTGGACGATGTGCGTAGCGCGGTGCAGCAGGTGCGCAGCGATTTGCCCAGCGATTTGCGCGACCCGGTGGTCAGCAAGATGAATATCTCGGGTGCGCCCATTTTGGCCTTCACTGTGCGCTCCGGGAATATGGATGATGAAGCCCTCAGCTGGTTTGTCGACAACTCCATCACCCGCGCTCTGCTTGGAGTACGCGGCGTGGGCTCGGTGGTCCGTGTGGGCGGTGTGACCCGCGAAGTTCAGGTCGCGCTGGACCCGCTCAAGCTGCAAAGCCTGGGTGCCACTGCGGCCGACATTTCGCGCCAGCTGAAACAGGTGCAGACCGAGAGTGCCGGTGGGCGCGCGGACCTGGGCGGCTCCGAGCAGCCCATGCGCACGCTGGCCACCGTGGCCACGGTGGAGGAATTGTCGCGGCTGGAGTTAAGCCTATCGAACGGCAAGCGGGTACGCCTCGACGAAGTTGCCAGTGTGAAAGACACCGTGGCCGAACAGCGCAGCTTTGCCACGCTGAACGGTAAACCAGTGGTGGGCTTCGAGATCACCCGCAGCAAGGGTGCCAGCGAGGTGGAAGTGGGCGCGGCCGTGCAAAAGGCATTGGCCGATCTCAAAGCCGCCCACCCCGACCTGGCACTGACCCAGGCCTTTGACTTCGTCACCCCAGTGCAGGAGGAGTTCGATGCCTCCATGACCATGCTGGTTGAAGGCGCTTTGCTGGCCGTCGTCGTCGTGTGGTTCTTCCTGCGCAACTGGCGTGCCACATTCGTATCTGCGGTGGCGCTGCCGCTGTCGGCCATTCCAGCGTTCATTGGCATGCACTATCTGGGATTCACCACCAACGTGGTGACCTTGCTGGCTCTGTCGCTGGTCATCGGCATCCTGGTGGACGACGCGATTGTGGAAGTGGAAAACATCGAACGTCACCTGCGCATGGGCAAGACGCCCTACCAGGCGGCCATGGAAGCGGCCGATGAGATTGGCCTGGCCGTGATTGCCACCACCTTTGCGCTGATTGCCGTGTTCCTGCCCACCGCCTTCATGAGCGGGATTGTGGGCAAGTTCTTCAAGCAGTTTGGCTGGACCGCCGTGTTCGCGATATTCGCGTCCCTGATGGTGGCGCGACTGCTGACCCCCATGATGGCGGCCTACATCATGAAGCCGTCCACCCATGTGCACGAAGAGCCGGTGTGGATGCCGCTGTACCTGAAGATTACGCGCTGGACGCTGCACCACCGCTGGATCACCATGTTCTCCGCCATCGGTTTCTTCATTGGCTCGCTGTTCCTGGTGCCGCTGATTCCCAGTGGATTCATCCCGCCGGACGACAACTCGCAGACCCAGGTCTATCTGGAGCTGCCTCCCGGCACCACGCTGGCGCAAACCCGCGCGGCCGCTGAGCAGGCACGCACCCTGATTGGCCAAGTACAGCATGTGAACAGCGTCTACACCACCGCCGGTGGTGGCAGCGTGGGCTCGGACCCTTTCATGGGCGGCGCCAGCACTGAGGTGCGCAAGGCCACACTGACCGTGTTGCTGGCCGAACGGGGCCAGCGCCCGCGCAAGCAGGTCATCGAGAGCGAGATGCGCGCGGCGCTGTCCGAACTGCCCGGGGCGCGCTTCAAGGTCGGTCTGGGCGGCTCGGGTGAGAAATACATGCTGGCCCTGAAGGGCGAAGACCCGGTGGCTTTGGCGCAGGCGGCGGCGGCGGTCGAGAAAGACCTGCGCAAGATTGCGGGGCTGGGCAATATTTCATCGAGTGCCAGCCTGACCCGCTCCGAAGTGGCGATTCGCCCGGACTTTGCGCGCGCCGCTGATCTGGGTGTGACCAGCGCCGCGATTGCCGAAACACTGCGCATTGCCACCGTGGGTGACTACGACTCGGCCTTGGCCAAGCTCAATTTGAGCCAGCGCCAGGTGCCCATCGTGGTGAAACTCGCCGCCGATGCCCGCCAGGACCTGGACCTGCTCGGCCGCCTGATGGTGCCCGGCGTCAAGGGCCCGGTCATGCTGAGTCAGGTCGCCTCGTTCGAAATGTCGGGTGGGCCGGCCGTGGTTAGCCGGCTGAACCGGGTGCGCAATGTCAACTTCGAGGTGGAATTGTCTGGCGTGCCGCTGGGTGAGGTCACCGATGCCGTGGCCAAGCTGCCCAGCGTCGTTAACCTGCCTGCTGGAGTGCAGCAGGTGGAGATTGGCGATGCCGAAGTACAGGCCGAGATGGTGGCCGGCTTTGGCATGGCCATGCTCACCGGCGTGCTGTGTATCTACATTGTGCTGGTGTTGCTGTTTAAAGACTTTATGCACCCCATCACCATCCTGCCTTCCGTCATTTTGTCGTTCGGCGGCGCCTTCATCGGGTTGCTGGTGGCGGACAAAATGCTGTCTATGCCCTCCTTTATCGGGCTGGTCATGCTGATTGGCGTGTCCACCAAAAATTCGATTCTGCTGGTGGAATACGCCATCATGGCGCGGCGCGAGCACGGACTGGACCGCTTTGAGGCCCTCATGGACGCCTGCCACAAGCGGGCGCGCCCCATCATCATGACCACCATTGCCATGGTG
>CAJBVC010000981.1 GCA_903958915.1 uncultured beta proteobacterium | reverse complement strand
GCAAGCTGCGAGAAGAAGGCAAGAGTTTGCTGCCGATTGGAATGGTCAAGGTCGACGGTGACTTTTCGCGCGGCGATGTGATCGGTGTGGTCGACGGCCAAGGCAGAGAAATTGCACGAGGACTTGCCAACTATGCAAGCACCGAAGCGCGACTGCTGTGTCGCAAGCCCTCCAGCGAATTTGAGAAACTGCTCGGCTATGCTGCCGAGCCAGAAATGCTGCACCGCGACAATCTGGTGTTGACCCGCTAACTGGGTTGACTGGTACGGTCTGGATCGAAAGCGGCGTCTGGGGGTAGGTCCAAGGAAGCCTTATCGGGCATCAAGGCCAAATCTTCCGCATCACGGGGTCGGTGACCGTAACGCAGATAGCGGTTGCGCGGTTCCTGCCGCGGCAAATAGCGCGCCAACTCGGTTAGTGCCATCTCGTACACACCGCGTTTGAACTCGACCACGGCATCCAGCGGAACCCAGTAATCGTTCCAGCGCCAGGCATCGAACTCTGGATGGTCGGTCGCGCGCAGGTTCAAATCCCAGTCGTAACCGACCAACTGCAGCAAGAACCAAATCTGCTTTTGCCCCTTGTAATGGCCACGCGCGTCGCGGCGTATGTACCTGTCTGGCACCTCGTAGCGCAACCAGTCTCGGGTACGGGCAACAATGCTGACATGCTCCGGCTGGAGCCCCACTTCCTCGTGCAACTCACGAAACATGGCCTGCTCGGGGGTTTCTCCCCGATCAATGCCACCCTGCGGAAATTGCCACGAATGGGTGCGTATGCGCTTGCCCCAAAATACCTGATTTTTCTGGTTGAGCAGGACGATGCCGACGTTCGGCCGAAAGCCGTCCCGGTCAAGCATAATCAAACCCCAATTTTTAAACTTCTCCCATTATGCACAGCAACTGATGTGCATCAAGAGGCGAAACCATTGCCAGCCCACGAGTCAGCCCATGAAAGCATCCCAATTCTTCATTTCCACCCTCAAGGAGGCTCCTGCCGACGCCGAGGTTGCCAGCCACAAACTGATGATGCGCGCTGGCATGATCAAGAAACTTGGCGCCGGCATTTATACCTATATGCCGATGGGATTGCGCGTCATCCGCAAGGTGGAGGCGATCGTGCGCGAGGAAATGAACCGCGCCGGTGCGGTGGAGTTGTCCATGCCCGTGGTTCAACCTGCGGAGCTGTGGCAGGAGACCGGGCGCTTTGAAAAAATGGGGCCGGAATTGTTGCGCATCAAGGACCGCCACGATCGGGACTACGTGGTGCAGCCCACCAGTGAAGAAGTGGTCACTGACATCGCGCGCCAGGAAATCAAGAGCTACAAGCAGTTGCCCAAGAACCTGTACCAGATTCAGACCAAGTTTCGTGACGAACGCCGGCCCCGTTTCGGGCTGATGCGGGGTCGTGAGTTCATCATGAAGGACGCCTACAGTTTTGACCGCGATCAAGAATCTGCCAAGGCCAGCTACCAGCTGATGGCCGGTGCCTACCGCAAGATTTTTGACCGCTTCGGCCTGCGTTACCGTGCCGTTGCCGCCGACAGCGGTGCGATCGGCGGTGATTTGAGTGAAGAATTCCAGGTCATTGCCGCCACCGGCGAAGATGCCATCATCTACTGCCCCACCAGTGACTACGCGGCGAACATCGAAAAAGCGGAGGCTTTATCGCCTGTAACGCCCAGAGGACAAGCGCAGGCAGCTATGGAAAAAGTAGCAACGCCGGGCAGGAGCACGTGTGAAGACGTCGCTGTTTTGCTGGGCGTGCCGCTGTCCACCACGGTGAAGTCATTGGTGCTGGCCACCGACGCAAAAGACGAGCAGGGCCAGGTGACAAAAACGCAGGTATGGCTGCTGTTGCTGCGTGGCGACCATGACATGAACGAAGTCAAAGTGGGCAAGTTGCCGGGCCTGGCGGATTTTCGGTTTGCGACGGTGAGCGAAATTGAAGACCATTTCGGCTGCAAGCCCGGGTACCTGGGGCCGATTGCACTGAAAAAGCCGCTCAAAATCGTGGCCGATCGCGATGTGGCGGTGATGGCCGACTGGATTTGCGGCGCCAATGCAGAAGATTTCCATATTCGCGGTGTCAACTGGGGCCGTGACCTGCCCGAGCCCGACCTGGTGGCCGACCTGCGCAATGTGGTGGCTGGAGACGCGTCGCCTGACGGTGGTGGCGTGCTGGCCATCGAGCGCGGTATTGAGGTGGGTCATGTGTTCTACCTTGGCACCAAATACAGCAAGGCCATGAACGCGACGTTTCTGGACGTGAATGGTAAACCGCAGTTCATGGAAATGGGCTGCTACGGCATTGGCATCACGCGCCTGCCCGCGGCGGCCATCGAGCAGAATCACGATGACAAGGGCATCATCTGGCCAGACGCACTGGCCCCATTCACCGTGGTGTTGTGCCCGATCAGCCCGGACCGCTTCCCCGAAGTCAAGGCAGCTGCGGACACCCTGTACGCCAGTTTGCTGGAGGCAGGTGTGGATGTGATTCTGGACGATCGCTGTGAGCGCCCCGGCGCCATGTTTGCCGATTGGGAACTCATTGGGGTGCCGCATCGCGTCAATATCGGCGACCGTGGTCTCAAAGAAGGCGTTGTCGAGTACCAGCACCGCCGAGACAGTGCCGCCACCAAGGTGGTGGTTTCGGAAGTCCAGGCCCTGCTACTGGCCCGGCTGAAGCCCTGAATGGCAGGACCGCTTACCGTTTACTCGCGCCGAACCAGCCTGAAACCCTTGCTGGGGCTGTGTGGGCTGCTACTTTTTCAGCAGCGCGCGATTGCGGGTGGGCAGATTGAAGAGCCGCTGATTGACTCGGTGCGAACCGCACTGAGTTCGGCAGTACACAATTCCGCACCACCCATTCCCGAATTTGCCGATACCGAAGCGCGGCTGAAATACCTGCGCTGGCTGGGCGCCATGAGCGAAAAGCTTCGCAAAAGAAACCCGGACTGGGAAACTCGCAAGGAGTTTTTGCAAACGGTCTGGTATGAAAGCAAGCGGGCCGGGCTCGACACGGCGCTGGTTTTGGGCCTGATTCAGGTGGAGAGCAACTTTCGCAAACACGCCATCAGCAGTGCGGGCGCGCGCGGTTTCATGCAAGTGATGCCATTCTGGACCCGCGTATTGGGTGATGGTGAACCGGCCAAGCTCTTTCACATGCAGACCAACCTGCGGTTTGGCTGCGTGATTCTGCGGCACTACCTCGATCGGGAGCAGGGTGACTTGTTCCTGGCGCTGGGACGCTACAACGGTTCGCGCGGCAAGGCGCCGTATCCCGATGCGGTGCTGGGCGCACGGCGACTCTGGGAGTTTTCGGGCTAGGGTTTGACTCAGATTCCAGCAGAACGCTCACCCAGTGCCTCCTGCGGGCGAACGCTATCGCATCGCGAAGACAATTCTCAGGCCAGATTTCTTCCCAGCGTTTTTGCCAGTTCGCCCGACTCGTACATTTCCATCATGATGTCCGAGCCGCCGATGAATTCGCCCTTGATGTAGAGCTGCGGGATGGTGGGCCAGTGGCTGTATTCCTTGATGCCCTGACGGATCTCGTCATCTTCCAGCACGTTGACCGACTTGACTTCCTTGGGGTCGACACCGCAGGCCTTCAAAATCTGGATCGCGCGCCCGGAAAAGCCGCATTGCGGAAAGCTGGCCGTGCCCTTCATAAAGAGCAGGACTTCGTTGGATTTCACCAGTTCATCAATGCGTTGCTGTGTGTCGCTCATTTTCATATTTCCAAAGGTTCAGAAGAAAGGTGGATTATTCCACTGTCTTGGGCGTTGCGCAGTGGAGTCCCTACGCGCTCTGTGGAGTAGCGCGCCACTGCCCGCCACTGCACCGCTCCATACCGGCAAGGTCCTTGCGCGACTGCACCTGAAGAAACGATGCATGCGACAGCAGTTGCCGCACCGCGGCAGCCTGGTTGTAGCCATGTTCCAGGAGTAGCCAGCCGCCCGGCTGCAGATGGTCAGGCGCCTGGGCAACGATGCGACGGATGTCGTCGAGTCCATCCGCGCCACTGGTGAGCGCCTGCTCGGGCTCATGCGTCAGCGCGGCGAGGTGGGGGTCGTGGTCGGCGATGTAGGGGGGATTGGAAACAACGAGGTCAAATTTCTCTATCACCCCAGTCAGCCAGAAGCTCTCCCGAAATAGGACGTCCAATTGCAGACGCTCTGCATTGGCGGCGGCCACAGCCAACGCATCCGCGCTACTGTCAACTCCCTGAACCTGAAATGCTGGATGGTGTTTCTTGATTGCCAGAGCAATTGCGCCGCTGCCGGTACCCAGATCAACGACGTTCGCCGATGCCATTCCAGACAGAACCTCCAGTGCCCATTCGACCAGAATTTCGGTATCCGGCCGTGGTACCAGCACGCGCGCGTCGACCTCCAGATCCATTCCAAAGAACTCTTTGTAGCCGGTGAGGTAGGCCACCGGCTCACCGTTCAATCGCCGTTTTAAGAGCAAATCAAAGCAAATGGCAACTGATGATGACACTTTGTCGTCATCATGTGCTATCAGCCAGGACCGGTCGTGTGCCGGGCGACCCAGGACATGCAGCAGCAAAAGTTGCGCATCGAGCCGGTCGAGCCCTGCACTTTGCGACTGTGCCAGTATCTGGGCAATGGTTCGCTCTGGGCCCGGAGTCATCACCGGTTCAGGCTCAGTTCCAGTGCGGCGAGCTGTTCTGCCGCTTCATAGGCTTGCAGCGCGTCCACCACGTCGTCCAGATCGCCCTCCATGATGGTCAGCAGTTTGTAGAGCGTGAGGTTGATGCGGTGGTCGGTCAATCGACCTTGCGGAAAGTTATAAGTGCGGATGCGGTCGCTGCGATCGCCGCTGCCAATCAGGCTCTTGCGTTCGGCGGCATCCTTGGCAGCGCGCTCGCTGCGGTCTTTTTCGTGGATCCGCGCGGTCAGCACCTTCAACGCTTGCGCCTTGTTGCTGTGCTGGCTGCGTCCATCCTGGCATTCCGCCACGATCCCGGTCGGAATGTGGGTAATGCGCACCGCCGAATCGGTTTTGTTGATGTGCTGGCCACCGGCGCCACTGGCACGGTAGGTGTCAATACGCAGATCCGACGGGTTGATTTTGATGGCCTCCTGCTCGTCGGGCTCGGAGAGCACCGCCACCGTGCAGGCGCTGGTGTGGATGCGCCCCTGCGTCTCGGTGACCGGCACCCGCTGCACCCGGTGGCCACCCGACTCGAACTTGAGTGCACCATACACGCTGGGGCCTTCAATGCGCACCACCACTTCCTTGTAGCCGCCGAGTTCGCTCGGTGACTCGCTCACCACCTCCACTTTCCAGCCCTTGCGGTCGCAATAGCGCGTGTACATGCGCAGCAGGTCCCCGGCAAACAGGGTGGACTCGTCACCCCCGGTGCCGGCCCGGATTTCCATGAATGCGTTGCGCACATCGTCGGGGTCTTTGGGCAACAGCATGCGTTGCAGTTCGTTTTCCAGCTGGGTCAGCTCGGTGCTGGCGCTGGCAATTTCCTCGTTGGCCATTTCCGCCATGTCGGGGTCCGACAGCATCTCCTGCGCCCCAGCGAGGTCAGCTTCGCGCTGCTGGTAGCGCACCCAGCGGCTGGCCACGGCTGCTACTTCGGTGTGCTCCCGGGAGAGCACCAAAAACTGGGCCATGTCCTTCATGATGTCTTCGCGCGACAGCAGAAATTCGAGTTCGGCCAAGCGCAGCGTGAAGCGCTCCATCTGGGCGCGCAGATAAGGTTTCATGGGTTAGCCTGAGCCAGTTTTATCGGCTATTGCGTAAGAAGAAATGCGAGATCGCCGCTTCGGCACGTTCCCGGGCCTGGGAGTCTCCGGCGCGCAATTCGGCCAGCGCACCGTGCAGCATTTTCTGGGTCAGCCCCTTGGACAGCGCTTCCATGACCGCATCCACCGATTCGCCTTTGGCGAGTAGTTTTCGGGCCCGTGCCAACTCCATGGCCCGCCATTCGTCGGCCTGGGCGTTCAATTGCTGGATCAGCGGCACCGAGTTGCGCTGGTCAATCCAGTGCATGAAGCTTTGCACGCCGGCGTCCACGATCGCCTCCGCCT
>CAJBVC010000980.1 GCA_903958915.1 uncultured beta proteobacterium | reverse complement strand
TCATTGGATGGTGATGTGGTGGACGCTTGTCTTTGTATCTTCCGTGAACAGGGCTACAAGATTGAGGATTAACCGGAGCGCACATTGCTGCGGTTAGGCCAGTAGACGCCCTGTGTTTGCAACCAAGAAGACCCACGCAATGACATCGATCCATACGCTGTCCAATCCTGTTGCGCTACTACCATGCATGGTACTGCTTCGCTATCAGTGGTCGTATTCAAAGTACGGCACGGCTGCTACCGAATCCGATTGCAATGCGACGCTGGCACTGGCGACTAGCGAGCGCAAATCAGCGGTCGTGATGGGACCCGGCCGCGCGGCCACCACCTTGTCGCCGCTCGGCGTCAGAATGACGACGCTGCCTGGCAGCGCGCCACCGGGTATCTCTTCGGGCCCCACAATTTGAATCAGAAAGCCTGGTGCCGCCGCGCTCACTTTGCGCAAGTCCTCGCCAAGGAGAGACCGCTCCGTCTTGCGGCCTTGGGGACTGGCGTCGCGCACATAAGCCAATACGCCTTCGTGGGTGGTTGAATTGGACTCCTGCACTCGTGAAGCCACGTCCGCCCAGGTGCCGCAAGCAGTGACCGCGAGGAGGATGCCAATACTAAATGTTGTGGTTTTCATGATTTGTCGTTGTCCTTTGGTTGAAGTATCACCAGGCCGTCCACGTTGTGTGAAAGCGCGGTGTTTGGACTTTACGCAAACCACTTCACTTGGCATATAGCCAAGACTGACCGGTCAAATTTGACTAGCTGGCGAGAGGATGCATGGCTAGTGGCAGTGTCAACCGGAACACAGTGCCCCGGCCGGGCCTGGACGCGTAGGACAGGCTTAAGCCCAACACCCTGGTCAACTGGCGGGCAACGGTCAACCCCATGCCAAGGCCTTTGTCGGTGTCGAAGCCGATGGACTGCGGCATGCCGATGCCGGTATCCCAAACCTCCACAACCCCACAGCCAGCCCGCATGCGGCACACCACCAGGACACCCCCGTGTGCGGTGTAACGGATGGCGTTGGAGACCAGGTTGCGCAGAATAGTCTCCACCAGAGATGGGGCGCAGCGCACGATGAGGCGGGTATCGTGTGAACGGTACGCCAGGCCTTTGGCATCGGCCAATGGGGCCAGCGCATTTTCGATGCTGTGCAGCAGGGACTGCAGTTCAATCGTGTGCACATCAGGCTTCACTGTCTGCGCTTGCATCCGCGCAAAATCCAGCAAGGTGCCGAGCATGTCGCTGGAGGCGAGCGCAGCCAGGCGTACGCTTTCCAGAGCCGCGTGTTGTTGCGGCGACATAGGTGTGCGTTGCAACGCAGCCAAAAACAAGACTTGCGCGTGAATCGGCTGACGCAAGTCATGGGTGGAGTCCACCAGGAAATTGAATTTGCGCTGGTTGGAGCGCTTCATGCCACGCAAACGGGCTACCACGATAGCGATCACGGTGACTGCGGCGATCAGGAGGATGACCGCCAGCGCAGCACCCCACAGCGGCAGGGACACCAGCATCACCCGATCAGGCCACAGCGACGTGCCTCGGTCGTCGCTTGCGCCCGGCTCGATACTCCTAGCAAACCGAGGACCGCCTGCACATGCCCACGCACGGTAAATTCCGACAAGCCAAGCCGGCGCGCGATCACCTTGTTGGACAAGCCTTCACTAAGCAGGTCCAGAATCTCGCATTGGCGCGGTGTCAGGCGTGGCTTGGACGCTGTGGCAGTACCACTTGGGCCATTCGCAGGCAATGTGCCGCCCATGGTTTGGTGGATAACCTGCAAAATCTTTTCAGGGGTTTCGGACTTGGGCACAAACGCGGCGGCACCCCGCGCGGTCGCCAATGCAACCGTGTCGGGGTCATGCATGGATGTCAACATGATGACCGGCACCTCCGGCCAGCGGGATTTGAGCAGCCCCAGCCCCTCCAGTCCGTTAACCCCGCGCAACTGAATATCCAGCAAGACCAGCGTCGGGGGTTCCATGCCGATGCGGACGGCCTGCTCCAGGGTGTCGGCCTCCAGAATATCAACGTCGGCAATCCCATCCATCAGGACCATCCGCATGCCTGCTCGAAAGAGCGCATGGTCGTCAATCAGCAAAATGCGTAGGTGGGGCATAGCGGTCATTAGACCATTGGCGCAGCAACTCCATCAACCGCTCCGGGCGCATTGGCTTATGCAGCAGCGTCAATCCGGCCGCTTTCGCGGACTGCATCAACGGCCCGTCGGTGTCGCCCGAGATAAGGCACGCGGGCACATCGCGGCCCAGGGCGTGGCGCAATTGCGCAATGACATTCAGGCCATCGTCACCCTGGCCTAAGCGGTAGTCACAGACTATGCCGTCCGGTAAAAACTGGTCTGCGATCAAGGCCATCGCCTCGGTCCGCGTCGTCACGGCATGGACAGTGCAACCCCATGCGATCAGCAATGCCTCCATGGCCTGGCGCGAGAACGCGTCATTTTCGACCACCAGCAGTTTCAGGCCCGTGGGATCGGGTTGTTGCTGCGCCACCGCCATCGCTGGCCGTGGGGCTTTCGGCACCGCTGCGCGGGGCACCGTAATCGAGAATCGGCTGCCGCACCCAACAGCCGAACGCAAATGGATGCGATGCCCCAGCAGGCGCGCACTGCGCTCCACGATATTCAGCCCCAGTCCCATGCCCTGTTCGTTGTCGCGGCCCTCGCTTCCAACCTGGTAAAACTCCTTGAAAATTTCACTCTGGTTGCTCTGCGAAATGCCAATCCCACTGTCCCACACCTCGATGCGCACACAGGCTCCACCCTGCGCGGGCCTGCAGGCTAGCAGCACAGTGCCATGCTGGGTGTAGCGCAAGGCGTTGTGCACCAAATTCATGATCATGCGCTGCAAAAGTGTTGCATCGCTCATCACGCAAAGCATGGTGGGCCGCACCTGCAGGCGGATTCCTTTTTGCAGGGCCATCGGCTCCAGCGTCACGCGCAGGCTGTCAAACAGGGCATCCACATGGATGTGCTTGATATTCGTCTGCACCGCACCTGCATCCAGGCGCGAGAGGTCTAGCAAGCCGTCCATCAGGTTCTGCAAGGACTGCACCGAAGCCGCGATGTTCCCCACCAAGGGGCCCACCTGGTCATCCAGTGGAATCTGGCGCAGCCGTGCAATGAAGAGTCCCAGCGCATGGGTGGGCTGCCGCAAATCGTGACTGGCGGCCGCCAGAAACTGCGACTTTGCCAGCGTGGCCGTCTCAGCCTCTTCCTTCTTTACCCGCAGCTCAGCCGTTGCCACCGAAACACGGTTTTCCAGTTCATCGCGCCCCGAGGCCAGGAGCACTGCCATGCGGTTCAATCCGCCTTGCAGTTGATGCAATGGGTCGGCCTCATCCACCTCAGGGTCTGCAGAAAAATCTCCCTGCCCGATGCGCGCCACCCGTTGCAGCACGCGCGAGGTGGGCCGCACCACGCGCTGGCCCAGGCGCTCCGACATGAGCCCACCAAAAACCAGACCCACCAATGCCAGCAGTACTGCGTTGCGAATCGCCTCACTGTCTCTGGCACTGAGGCGTTCGCGGGAAACTTCTATGACCACATGGCCGATGGTGCGCGGCTGCTTTGCAGGCACCGCTGTCTCTGCGCTAAACAGGTCATTCACGCGCACATCTTTGGCGACGATGTCCTCCACCACAACATCCAACCCATGGTGCGGGTGGTCTTGAATGAACTGCGGACTCGATACATCGGAATATTGCGTGTAGGCACTATTTCCCACCTGCGCCAGCGGTGCGCCCCATCGGTCAAATACTGCCACCGACAGGACATCGGGCTGGCGTTTAATCAGTTGGACGATGTCCAGCAAATGTTCGTTGTTGCCGGAAAACAATTCGTATTCGCTGCTCACGGCAAGCTGCTGGGCCAGCAACTTGCTGCGCTCTATGTGGGCGGCATTGCCGTCGCTGCGTGCGGCGTGCCAAAACCAGGCCACGATGGAAAACACCACCAGCACGATGGGCAACAGCGTTGCCATCAACAGGCGCGCACGCATCGACGTGAAGATCATGGGTTGCTCTCGAGTCGGCGCAAATGGTCCGTCAGGTCCGCGGCATCCAGCTTCAACTCCATCGACCTTGCCACATACGGGTTCACCGTGATGACAAAATTTGTCGGGTATTGCGTTGCCGGTAGCGTGCGGCCCTGCAGAGCCCCCCGGACCCACTCGACCAACTGGCTTTCCATTTGCGCGGGCGTCGTATGCAAGGACAGCAAGGCACCGGCCTTCACATAGGCGGGAGAAAATGCCAGCATGGGCACGTTGGCGCGATACGCCGCCAACAGCACTTTGCTAATGGTGGTACTGCTAAATACCTGTGTATCGGGCAGCGCCAGCAAGGCCTGCGCGTCCCCCACCACGGCGCTCACGGCGGCGCTCAAGGTTTCATCCGAGGTGACCATGCCGCTGACCAACTCCAGAGCGCGCGCCTTGGCCGCGTGTTGCAGTGCTGCGCGTTGCAACCCCGACTCCGGCCCCAACAAAACACCGACCCGCTTGACTGCCGGAAACACCAATTTCAGCAAATCCATCTGCCGCGTCACGGGTTGGTCAAGGAACAGGCCAGTGACAGGCCCGGCAGGTTTTCTGCCCAGTTCCTTGAGGGCACGCTCAAACCCGCTTTTGGGAATTAGTGCCGCGATCACCTGCGACTTCGGGTCCAGGGCAAGGACTTGCTGAAACGCCGCCGTACCCAAGGCCACCCACACTTTAGGCTTGCCGTGGGTGGCTGCGTCGGCGCTGCGTATTTCCTTGGCAGTGGCTGCGCGCAGTTCCGTCACCGACTGGCCGTCGCGCGCAAGCCCCGCACCCAGGAGCTGCGCCACCTCGGCGAACCCTGCGTTGCTGTCGTCCATCACAATGAACACGCTGGTAGCCTGCACCGTGGGAGCAAGGAACAGGGCCAGCCACAGGCATAGCGTGATGCGCAATGCGGCAAAGTTCACGAAACGCTGGCCCACAAGATTTTTTCGGTCGTCATAGTCTGGAAATTCAGGCAAGCATAAGCGACAACATCTGCCAAGCTCACGCATTTGCGCGGCGCACCTTGTCGTCTGGATGGTCGCCCAAGCCCTGATGACCCCACCCCTAATCACGCGAAGATGATGGTCAAAAATGCTGTTTCACCAATGGCGGAGGGCGATCAACCATCCCGCGCAACGCGGCCGGTCGGCCAGCAAAACTCGGGTACCAGTCAATAGTGACCGGTCAGTCTTAACTGCAGTCCAATGGCCCCATACTTGCGCTTCCGGTTTAAACTGAAATTCGAATGCCAAGCTCAACCAACAATACTGTACGAAGGACTGCGCTGTGACACATCGTCTTGGGTTGGGTTTGGCATGCTGGCTGCTGGCACTGCCCGCATTCGCCGGGTTGCTGGTGACCGATGTCATTGGCAAGGCAGAGGTCGAAGGCCGCGGCCCCGCCAAAATTTTAACCGCACTGGCCGAAGGCGCACACCTGAGTTTGGCCGAGGGAACGACGATGGTGCTGGTCGATCTGAAAAGCGGCCGCGAATTTGCGCTCACCGGCAAGGCCAGCTATGTAGTGGCCGCAAATGGCGTCACCACCGCCGACCGCGGCATGATCACCGCCACCGCATTGCCCACAGCAAGCTTGCCCGACGTTCGCATCGCCACGCTCAAGCTTGCGCGGCCAAAAATGGTCATGCGCGGCGACTTTGGCTTTGCCCCATCGACGCTGATTTCGCCCGTGATGACGGCGGTGCTTTCCGAGCAGGTTTACTTGCAATGGCGCGAAGTCGAATCCGCGGTGCAGTACCGGGTGACGGTGCAGCGCGCTGATGATGCGGTGATTTTGGATCAGGTCACACGCCAGTTGCGCATCGCTGTGCCGCCCAGTGCGGGCCTGGTGGCGGGCGAGACCTATTCATGGCGGGTGGAAGCACTTGGCGAAGGTAGCAAATTGTCAAGCGCCTCAGCCATGTTTTCAATGGCCACTGCCGAAGATGTTTTGCGCCTGGCGCAACTCAAGCCCATGGCAAGCGCACCCTTTGGCCGCCGGGTGTTGTACCTGGCGCAGCTTCTGGAGGTGGGCGCATTTGAAGAAGCCAGCGCCGTTGGTACCCTGTTGATCAAAGAACGCCCCAACGACCCTGTCATCCAGGCGCTGGCGCGTTGAGCCACCTGCCGCGCGGCCCATTGAACCCACTTCCCTTGCTGGAAGAAAGACGAAGTGCACGACACCCCCTACACCCACCGCGCCCATCGGCTCCTGATGGCGCTGCTCAGCCTGCTGCTGCTAATGGCCTACTGGCCCGCCCAGGCGCAAGAACTGCAGTGGAATCAGCTCACCGAAGAGGTGGAGTCCCTGCGCGCGCAGGGCAAATATGCACAAGGTTTGCCGCTTGCCACCCAGGCGGTCGACGTGGCCCGCAGCACCTTTAGCGCTGAGCACCCAAACTACGCCAAAAGCCTGTTCGACCTGGCCAACATGTACCGACTGCTAGGCAAGTATTCGGAGTCAGAGCCGCTGCACCTGCAAGCCCTGGCGATCCGGGAGAAAGCCCTGGGGCCGGATCACCCCGATGTGGCGATGAGCCTGAATGACCTCGGGATGCTGGCCCAAGTACAAGGCCAGTATGCGAAGGCCGAGCCTTTGGGAAAGCAAGCCTTGGCGCTCCTGGAGAAAGCCCTTGGGCCGGACCATCCTGATGTGGCTGGGAGTCTGAACAACCTCGCGTTACTTTACAGAGTCCAAGGCCAGTACGCGCAGGCCGAGCCGCTGTACAAGCGATCCCTGGCGATCCGGGAGAAGTCCCTGGGACTTGACCATCCCTTGGTAGCCACGAGTCTGAACAACCTCGCGGCGTTGTACCGAGCCCAAGGCCAGTACGCGCAGGCCGAGCCGCTGTTCAAGCGATCCTTGGCGATCCAGGACAAAGCCCTGGGCCTTGATCATCCCGATGTGGCCATGACTCTGAGCAACTTCGCGGCGCTGTACCAAGCCCAGGGCCAGTACGCGCAGGCCGAGCCGCTGCACAAGCGATCCGTGGCGATCCGGGAGAAGTCCCTGGGACTTGACC
>CAJBVC010000979.1 GCA_903958915.1 uncultured beta proteobacterium | reverse complement strand
TCGACGCCCACAAACGTGATGGACTCGCTGGACTGGGTCAGCACGAACAGATGGCTGTCTTCGCTGGCCAGTTCCTGGCCCGCAGTTTGCAGGGGCAGGGCGCGTCCGCTCTCGCTGCCAATCAGGCCGATGCTGACCGGTATCAAAAAGGGCTCCTTGGTGGACTGGTCGGGCGTGGGCGCACAGGTTTGTCCCAGCAGCAACGTATAGGTGCGGGCTACCGCGTCATAAACGCCGCGCGCTGACAGCCGGGGTGTGCCGGCCTGGCTGTACCATCGTTTGAACTGGGGCAGCAGCCGCGCCAGGGCGGAATCCGGGTTGGCATCAGCCACCGATTGCACAAAGTCATCGCAGGTGACGGCCTGGCCATCGAAGCGAGCGAAGTACAGCTTCATGCCTTTGGCAAAACCCTCGCGACCTACCAGGGTCTGCATCATGCGCACCACTTCCGCGCCCTTTTCGTAAATGGTGACGGTGTAGAAGTTATTGATCTCGATGTAACTGTCGGGTCGCACCGGATGCGCCATGGGGCCAGCATCTTCCGGAAACTGGGCGGTGCGCAGTACCCGCACGTCCTCAATGCGCCGCACCGCACGGGCTGAAGGGTCACTGCACATGTCCTGGCTGAACTCCTGGTCGCGAAACACCGTCAGGCCTTCTTTCAGACTGAGTTGGAACCAGTCACGGCAGGTAATCCGGTTGCCGGTCCAGTTGTGAAAGTACTCGTGCCCCACCACACTTTCAATGTTGGCGTAGTCGGTGTCGGTAGCAGTGGCCTGGTTGGCCAGCACGTACTTGGTGTTGAAGATGTTGAGGCCCTTGTTCTCCATGGCGCCCATGTTGAAGTCGCTGGTGGCAACGATCATGAAGCGCTCCAGGTCCAGCGGCAGCCCAAAGCGTGCCTCATCCCATGCCACCGAGGCCATCAGCGAGTTCATCGCATGTTCGGTTTTGTCCAGATCGCCCGGGCGCACAAAAATCTGCAGCAGGTGGTTTGTTCCCGAGCGTGCGGTGATGCGTTGCTCACGCGCCACCAATTGGCCCGCCACCAGCGCGAACAGGTAGCAGGGTTTCTTGTGGGGATCTTGCCACTTGGCAAAGTGGCGGCCATCGTCAAGCAAGCCCTGGTCGATCAGGTTGCCATTGGAGAGCAGCACCGGGTATTTGGCTTTGTCCGCCCGCAGGGTGACGGTGTAGCTGGCCATGACATCGGGTCGGTCCAGGAAATAGGTAATGCGGCGAAAACCCTCGGCTTCGCACTGGGTGAAGAACGACTCGTTGCTGACGTAGAGCCCCGATAGCTTGGTGTTCTTGACCGGATAACAGGTGGTGAATATCTCCAGATCGAAGGCGTCAACGCCTTCGGGCAAGTTTTCAAGCACCAGCTTGGCACCTTCCAGTTTGAACGAGGTGCCCTGGCCGTTCACCAGCACGCGCGCCAGGTTCAGGTCTTCACCATCGAGTTTGAGTGCCTGGGCCGGTAGCGCGGGGTTGCGGCGAACACGCATCCGGTTCAGCACGCGGGTCTTCGCGGGGTCGAGGTCAAACGTCAGGTCGACGGAATCGATCAGGTAGGCCGGTGCGGTGTAGTCACCGCGGTGGCTCGGCATTGCGGGGCCGTCGGTTTCACGCAGTTGCAACATGCAAAGTCTCCAGAAAATGGTTTTCAATCAGCTCGTCGAAATTTCGGGCGTTGGCAATCACATGCGGGCCATCAAGCTCGGCCGCGCTGTGGCTGGTACAGATCGCCACGGCGCGCATGCCCGCGCGGCGCGCCGCTTCAATTCCCAGCGGTGCATCCTCAAATACGATGCACGACTCGGCCGCGTGCCCCAAGCGGGACGCGACTTCCAGAAATATGGCCGGTGCCGGCTTGCCGGGCAACCCCTCGTCGCCACCGACAATCGCGTGCGGCGGCGCAGGCAGTTGCAGGTGTTGCAATACAAAGGCCACATTGTGCCGGTCGCCCGCGGTGCCAACACCGACTTTCAGTCCCTGATCTCGCGCCGCTTGGGCGAAGGCCCTAAAACCCGCCACCTCAGTGAATATCGGCGAAAAAATCTCTCGGTAAATCGCCTCTTTTTCCGCGATTAGCGCCCAGGCCTGCGTATCGTCCAATTCGCGCTCGAACAATATGCGCATGCACTCCGCGCCATTGCGCCCATTGGTGCGGCGCATTACCTCGGACAGCTCCATCTGGATGCCGTGGCGCTGCATGAACTCCACCCAGCTTTTGGCGTGCCAAGGCATGGAGTCGACCATGGTGCCGTCCATGTCGAAAATTAAAGCCCCCACGCTTGTCACTGCGTGTACTGCGCTGCCCCCCGAGGGGGCGCATTTCGCCTTGGGGCGGCCCGGCGGCGAAACCCCGGCCCCCGCGCTTAACTGGGTGTCGTTCATACGCCCTGTTTCAGGCTGGCTTCGATGAAGACGTCGAGGTCGCCGTCGAGCACTTTTTGGGTGGCGGACACTTCGACGTTGGTGCGCAGGTCCTTGATGCGACTGTTGTCTAGCACATAGCTGCGAATCTGGTGGCCCCAGCCGACATCGGTCTTGGAGTCTTCGAGCTTTTGCTGTTCGGCCTGCTGCTTGCGCATCTCATGGTCGTAGAGGCGACTGCGCAGGCGTTTCCAGGCGACGTCGCGGTTGCTGTGCTGGCTGCGCCCGTCCTGGCATTGCACCACAATGCCGGTGGGAATGTGGGTCAGGCGCACGGCCGAGTCGGTCTTGTTGATGTGCTGGCCACCGGCGCCACTGGCGCGAAAGGTGTCGGTGCGGACATCACTGGGATTGATGTTGATCTCGATCGAGTCATCCACCTCGGGATAGACAAAAATGCTGGCAAAGCTGGTGTGGCGCCCGCCGGACGAGTCGAATGGGCTCTTGCGCACCAGGCGGTGCACGCCGGTTTCGGTGCGCAGCAGGCCAAACGCGTATTCGCCTTCGATCTTGATGGTAGCGCCCTTGATGCCTGCGGTGTCGCCGGGTGTCTCGTCTTCCATGGTGGTTTTGAAACCCTTGCGCTCGGCGTACTTCAGGTACTGGCGCAGCAGCATGCTGGCCCAGTCGCAGGCCTCGGTACCGCCGGCACCGGCCTGAATGTCCAGAAAGGCATTCATGGGGTCCGCAGGGTTGTTGAACATGCGGCGGAACTCGAGGTCTTTGATGATGGCAGACAGTTTGCCGGTCTCCGCCTCAATCGTCATCAGACCGGCGATGTCGCCGTCCTCCTTGGACATCTCGAACAGCTCCGAGTTGTCGGCCAGCTCGCGCTCCAGAGTGGTGAGAGTGAGGACCACGCCGTCCAGGGCTTTCTTTTCCTTGCCCAGTTCCTGGGCGCGCTTGGGGTCGTTCCAGACGGTGGGGTCTTCCAGTGATGCGTTGACGGTTCTCAGCCGTTCTGCCTTGGCATCGTAGTCAAAGATACCCCCGTAACTCTTGGGTGCGTGCGCTCAAGTCCCCCAGTGTCGTGCCAATGAGGTTGATGCGTTCTGCTTCCATGGTGCGTATCCTGATATTTCGGTTGGTGGGTTGTAACCGCGTATTTTCTCACGCAATGAAGCGTTCGATCAGCGCCGCCAAAACCTCGGGCTGATCGTGGTGCATCATGTGGCCGGCATCGGCGATCGGGGCGATTTCAACGTTGGGAACCTGTTTCAGGCGCTCGTGGTATTGGTCCAGGGTGAACTGCCCTTTCCACCACAGGTTGAGGCTATTGTCGGCGGCCTCTACTGATAGTACCGGCATGGACAGGTTGCGGTACAGGGCCAGCGTTTCTTCCACCTGGTACAGGTGGGCACTGGCCACCTTGTGGGCCGACTGGCCCAGAATCCGCCATTGCCCCTGGGCGTTGGGCGCGGCCCAATGCTGCGCGAGCCAGTGGGCCTTGTCGGGACCCAGGCGCGGGTTGGTCTTCATCAGTCGCCGGGCGACGCCCTCGAAGCTGTCGTAGGCGCGCATGTCGAGCTCGCCGCGGTGCAGTTGCTTGAGGTCGTCCATCCACTTGGCATAGCGCTTGGGCGCCATGGCGGGTGTGGTGGCCGGCAAGCCAAACCCTTCCAGATTGACAAGTCGGCGGATGCGCTGCGGACGAATGCCCGCGTAAATCATGGCTACGTTGCCACCCAGGCTGTGGCCAACCAGATTGACAGGCTGGTCCAGTGCGTAGTGGTCGAGCAGAAAGTCCAGATCGGCCAGGTAGTCGGGAAACCAGAAGTTGTCCACCCCGCCGGAGTCGGTCTTGCCGTAGCCGCGCCAGTCAGGCGCGATGATGAAATGGTCGTGGGACAGTGCATCCACCACAAACTGGTAACTCGC
>CAJBVC010000978.1 GCA_903958915.1 uncultured beta proteobacterium | reverse complement strand
ATGCGGTGAGCTTTGGGGGTGGAGCGAGAAACAACTGAAGCCGTGGCCCGTCTACTGGCCTGACGTACCCCCATTCTATGGCGTGCTTGCCTGTACCTGAGCGCATACCGAAGTGGCTACCTGGTAAGTACGGCAATCACCTCTGTGTGCTTTGGAAACTGGTTTGACAAGTGGACACGATCGGCGAGTTGAAAGTCGCTGAAGTCAAATCCAGGTGCGACAGTGCACCCCACCAGTGCATACGCACCACCCGGTGCTACCCGAGACGCGAACCAGGTGTTCGCCTTCACCACATGCTGAAAAGTCTCACCTTTGGCCAGATCGGTTCCAAGATGTGTGATCACAAGTTCGCCAGTTTCAGGAAGTTCGAGCACTTCCAAAGCATCGCCGGCATAGAAGTGCCACATCTCGTCAGACGCAATTCTGTGAAACGCCGAAAAGTTGCCATGCTCCAGAAGAAAGTAGATTCCAGTGCTGGCAGCGCGCACTGGCGACAACTGGTTCGAACTCCATGACGTGGCAGGAAGCGACTGAACTGTGCATTCACTACGGTAGGTTTCCTTGTAGAAACCGCCCTCTGGATGGGGCGATAACTGAAGCGCCTCGATATAGGCTTGTGCACTTGGGTTCATAGTGATGGACTTTCCCGATGGAATCAGCAATCGTCATGCGTTTATCGAAGCGATTATTTGCGGGATTTTTTGCTGTCGACTTTGCGCCAGTATGGAAACTCATCTTCATGAATTTCAATGTCCAGCTCGGAGATGGTTGTCGTCATGCGCTCTTGCACTCGACTCACCGCCTGGTTGTAAACAACCGGCCCGATTTCCTCAAGGAAGAAAGTGAGAAGGCCTCCCGCAGCAATGTTGCCGATCTTCTCGCCCGAGGTCTCCAGGAAGTAGCGCTCAATGGAAGCAATCGCCTGCTGACGCACTTCCCTGGAAATTTCAATTGCCATATCTGTGATCCTGAAAGGGTTGTCACGCGCGAATACTTGCTGCGGCCAGTATGGTCTACATCGCAAACCGCGCCACCACTTCATCCTTGCGTATTTCGATGGACTTCAAGGAGGCGGCAATCGCTTGCTCCTTGATGTTTCCAGTCTGGCGCAAAGTGTAGACCGGCGTAGCACTGAACATATTGGTCAAGTGCCTCGTGATGGCCTGACTGGCGACGGCTTCCATGGATTTCGGAATGAGTGAGGATTCAATGGAGTCGACCAAAGGCGCGTCAATGAAGAATGCCTTCTTGCTCACGCTGTAGACCACGTTGGCTGATCCCATGAAACTCACAGGTACCGGGCGCGCTCCCATGGCCTGGACCGTAAAGTTCGCTGAAACGCCAACGCGATGGGGCGGCTCCCCCAATTTGAAAGTGGGCAACCCTTGCAACGCCACCACGACATTTCCGTCGAGCAACTTTGCCGACTTGGGAGACTTTTCAACAGCAGCCTGAATGTCTTTTGCCGTAAAGATCACTTCGCGTTCAGTACCGATGGCTAAAGCGCATCCGGCAAATAACGTGCTAGTTGCCACCAACAGGTGTAGTAGTGGTTGACCAAGAATGAGCTGGGGGCTCATCACGCCTTCACCGAAACTGGTTTCTTTTTGAACGCACCGCTACAAGCAGCGCGTGCCTCATCCCCCTCAGGCAGTTTGACGCAGACTGCATCGAGTTGGGCGGTTACCTTCTTCACCACTGGCGTGTAATCGCCTTTGGCGTTCCAGGTATGGAGTTTGACGCCCAGCTTCTCCAAGCCACGGCGATTGCGTTCGTAAAAGGTGTCTGGAGTGGCTTCCAGTTCAGCCAAAACATCGGTGACTGCTTTTTCGATGCGAACAGAGTTCTTGGGGGACAAGTCAATCGTGAGGCTGATGTAGCCAATTCCCCATTGCAAGCGTGTTGCCGGGCCTTTGGATTCGTTCCAGGCCTTTTCTGACCAATTGATGGCCTCCAGCTTGTCACCCCGCAGCTTGGCGTTGCCCGACAGAACGAGCATGTGGTAGTAAGGCGATATCGCTCCAGGCAACTCGGCTTTCAGCAACGCGTCGGATTCGTCCAACAGGCCCACTTCACTCAATAGGTCGGCTGCACTGGGGATGACGGCCTGGCGTTCGTAGTTGCTGGTGACGGTTTTGTCAGCAGTAGCAGCGGCGGCGCGAGCCTGGGTGAGTAGTGCAGCTTCAGGCTTGAATACTGCCCCGGGAGCGAGATCCATTTTGGCCAATGCAACTTTGGAATACACCGCGCCCAACCGATCGGCCGTCGACAAACTCGCATCCACCGCTAGCTGGTCCATCAAACTGTTGAACTGCGTCAACAGGGCGGTGCGTTCCGACGAGCCCGCCTTGCTGACTGCGCCGACGATATCGCTGCTGTAGTTGACCAGTACATCAAAACTTTCGCGAGCCAGTGTAGTGTCGGCGACGATTTGTTGCGCGCGCCTGAGCAATTGGGCCCCATCCGGCAGGGTCGACTTGTCTTGAACGCTGGCAACGATGGCTTTGAGAGCTAAACGGGCCGCGATACCGGATTGATCCGCAGGGACCGATGCAGCCAACTGGTGCAATACCCTGGCTTTGTCCTTAGCAGCGACTATT
>CAJBVC010000977.1 GCA_903958915.1 uncultured beta proteobacterium | reverse complement strand
TGACATAGTTTGATTGGTTTGCGGTATAGACAGCCGTGTCGTTTCCGGCGCCACCCACCAAGACGTCGTCACCGGCGCCACCGAGCAGGGAATCACTGCCCGATTGACCATCGAGGTAGTCGTTGCCACTTCCCCCATTGACGGTTTCGTCCTTGGTGGATCCCATGAGGTAACGTCCCGAGGTCGAGACGCCAAGCTTTCCTCCTAATCCGTCGCCTCCATACAGCCACATCAAGGCGGCAATGTCGTAGGGACTAAACGTTGAGTAGGGGCCTCCTGAAGGTGTGTACGACATCAGGCTGTTCGCTGTGTTGTCCTCAGTGCGAGGGAGCGTGATGTCGCCATCAAATGGATGCTTTAGTCCCAGAGCATGCCCAATCTCATGCAACAGAGTCTCGTAACCAGAGCTTCCAGCCGTCGGGTTGGAGTTGTCCCGGTTCCACTCCACATTGTCGAGGTATACATAGGCTTGGGCCGAATAGCTGATGATGGTTTTGTTGGAGTCGTAGGACCAGCTTTGACCCCAACTGCATAGGCCAGCTATGCTGCCATCCGGGACGAGGTCGGTAGCTGCGAAGTGCAAATCTGCCTCGGTGCCTATACTGGTCGCGACAAACTTGATGCCTGTGAGCTGACTGATGTACGCCAGTTGACTAATGCAGGCGCTTTGCTGTGTGGCATTAAACGCAGTCACTCCGCCACTGATTCCGCTATTTCCAGTCTCGTTGCCGCTTGTCACAGAGAAGGTGTAGCGAATCGTGTTGCGCGTCGGTGTTAACCAATTCCAGCCGGGGCCACTGTCCAGCAAAGGATCGATATGCGCAAGTCCGGAGAGCGCGACCGTTGTGGCATCTGTAATCAAGGCCATGCACATTCCCCCTTGCAGAAAATAGAGTGACTACACGTCTGAGCCGCCTGCGCCTGCAGTTTTAGCGCAGGATTTGGACATACGCAGGCCGCAAGACCTTTTTGTTGAAAGCAGACATTTTGCATGGATTGCGGCATTTTGCAATGTCAAAATGGCGAACCCAACGACGGCGTGTGGCCACGAATAGGCATTGTGGAATGCCATCCAAATGTAAAGTTAAGTGGACACCCAAATGACCGGTTCACGGATTCTGTTTTCGGTATCAGGCGTGGTGACGCGCTGGGCCACTGGGGTGGCTGTTTTGTCCTGTTTGTGGGTTTGCAATGTGAGCGCCCAAGGAATCACTGCGACCGCGGCAGAAGTGCCAAAATGTATTTTGACTTCTAACCCGAAGGTGATTCCGGCTGGGGGGAGTTCGGTCTTGACGGTAACGTGCACACCGCAGGCGGAGCGTTATGAATGGTCGGGAGTGGATGTCTCGACGCAAGAAGCATCGGTGATTGTTCATCCTGCAGGTCCTACAAATTACACGGTCAAGGGAGTGAATTCTTTCGGAAGTGGGGCGATAGCGTCGTCTGCCGTATACGTCTGCAACTCACCTCCACCAACCATCTATCCTGGCCAAAATCTTGTGGCCGCCAATAGTTCAGCGCTCTTTACCGGAAGCATTGGCAACGATGTCTTCTTGGGAATAGGTGGAGTTAACCAAGTGAACTACCGGTGCAATGCGCAGGACTTTACTTTGACCAAGACTGCTAGCGGCTGGAAGATTGTGTCGGCCGCGGAAGGCATAGACGAACTCAACCACATTGAGCGGGTAGCATTTGCAGATAAGACAGTTGCGTTGGACATTGGCGGCAATGCGGGAATGGCATATCGGCTTTATCGTGCAGCCTTCAACCGGGCTCCTGACACCGACGGCTTGCGGTATTGGATAGCGGCGCTGGATCAAGGAATGCCGCTCCAAACTGTGGCTGCGTCATTCATTGAAAGCGCCGAATTCAAGAAACTGCATTCTGGCAACCCCAGTGATGTCGACTATGTTGCTTTGTTGTATCGCAACGTGTTGCATCGCCAGCCTGACGAAGGGGGTGCCAGCTACTGGGCCGGTTTGTTGCAAAGTGGGTCTCTCGATCGCAGCGCTCTGCTCGTTCAATTTTCTGAGTCGTCTGAGAATCAAGCCCAGGTGTTGGCACTCATCATTAACGGGATTGATTTGGGGTCGTCGGCCAGTTCTGTGGCAAGGCGCTGGATCGAGGTCGCGCTTGCTGCAATTCGAAATGACAATGCGCGCCCGCCGGTGCATGCGCGCAACCTTTTTCACTTGTCGGCTGCGATGTGGGATGCCTGGGCAACGGGCGACGCGGTTGCGACGCCTTTCTTGTTTGGAGCGCTTGGCAAAGGTGACGTTTGCCCGGCAGTTGCCGTATCGGCATTCCAGACTGGTCAGGTGGGCCGTCAGGAGGCGATCAGCTATGCCGCATACCGATTGATCATGCACCGCTATGCCCGATCGCCGGGATTTGCTAAGACTGAGGAACTGGCGCGTGCCTTGATGACTGAATTGGGCTATGACACGGCAATCACCACAACCAATCTGGCGTTAGGGTCGCCAGCAGAACTAGGAAACTACATTGGCCAGTGCTACATCATCTTTGGGTTGCAAGATGGTTCCAACGAAAGTGGAAACTACGCGAACAAAGCCTACAAGCCCGTCAATATTGCGCTCATCCCAAGTTTGCCTGGTGATCCGTTCATCTCAAACCTTGATCGCTGGCAGCCACTCGATCTTGTCTCTTTTGAAGACCAGGCCGGATTCGGTATCAGTGGCGGAGGCACCGTCTTTGTCGGTGCAGAGTGGGGACAAGTGATCCCATTTGCCATGACTCCGGAACAACGGACTGTTTTTCAACGCCAGGGTGCAGATTACCCTGTTTATTACGATCCGGGGCCGCCAGCGAGTATTTACGCAGATAGCCGCAGCGCGTACCAGCGGTCATTTGCAATGGTAGCCAAATGGTCCTCGCATCTGGATCCACGCGACGGGGTGATGGTGGATATCTCACCTGGCGCAATAGGAAATCTCGGCGCAATCCCAGAAGGCTTTGCCGATCAAATGGCAATGTACAACGAACGCCAGGGGGGAGATGTCTCAACGGGGCGCAGGATAAACCCTGTGACACAGCTACCGTATGCCGCGCAAATTGTGCCAAGGGGTGACTATGCGCGAGTACTGGCTGAATTCTGGGCTGATGGGCCCAATTCCGAGACTCCGCCAGGACACTGGTACGTACTGCTCAATCGCGTCACCGATGCACCTGGTTTCAGGCGCAAGTACCAGGGAGTGGGGGCCGAAATGACGCCGTTGGAGTGGGACGTCAAATCGTATTTCACGCTCGGCGGTGCGATGCATGATGCGGCAATTGCTGCCTGGGGAATCAAAGGCTGGTATGACACTGTGCGTCCGATTTCTGCAATTCGCGCGATGGGCGAACTCGGCCAGAGTTCGAATCCGAATTTGCCGCATTACGATCCCAAGGGATTGCCGCTTGAACAAGGATTGATCGAGTTGGTCATGCCGGGTGATCCATTGGCTGACTTTGGCATCAACAAGAACTATCACTTGTACAAAGTGAAGCTCAAATCCTGGAAAGGTCCAAGGGAGGTACAAAATTCCAAGGACGGAATGGCTGGTGTGGACTGGATTCTTGCGGAGAATTGGTGGCCGTATCAGGCCGCTACTTTTGTTACGCCACCTTTTGCCGGTTATGTGTCGGGGCATTCAACCTATTCGAGGGCTGGTGCCGAGGTGCTCACCGCC
>CAJBVC010000976.1 GCA_903958915.1 uncultured beta proteobacterium | reverse complement strand
GATGCAATCGCCCCGCCCCCGGCAGTGCATATGGTGGAGTCGGCCAGCAATGCTGCCAACTGGGTCAAGTGGTTGCTGTTTATTGCACTGGCTTCGGAGTTTTTGGTGGGCTGGTTTCGACGTTAATCCCAAAAGGGATCCCCAGTGCATTCACGTGATGAGCGCAAGCCCGCTGTAAGGGCTTTTGCGGATACTCGTCTGCTGTGTTGCAGAACAGTGACACAATCGCGCTTCGCAAAGTCGGCCCTTCCAGGCATTAGTCGCATCCGCATAACGGTTCAGCCGTGTCGCGGAAGGTTTCTTAACCAATCTTAGGTTTCCCCAAGGGAAACGGAGGTCAGCGGAATATGAGTGAGACAACGTCCCAAGGGGCGAACGGTGCTGCGTCTGTGTACCAGACGTACCAGAACAATACCTACCTTTTTGGCGGCAACGCCCCGTACGTCGAAGAGATGTACGAAAACTACCTGGCCAACCCCGGCAGCGTCCCCGATTCCTGGCGCGACTATTTCGATGCCTTGCAAAACGTGCCTGCCGTGGATGGCAGCACCGCCAAGGACGTTGCGCACCTGCCCGTGATCAACGCGTTTGCCGAACGTGCCAAGCAGGGCGTCAAGCAGGTGGTGATGGCCACCGGCGCCGACTCCGAAATGGGGCGCAAGCGCACTGCGGTGCAACAACTGATCGCTGCCTACCGCAATGTGGGCGCACGCTGGGCTGATCTGGACCCGCTCAAGCGCACCGAGCGCGACAAGATTCCTGAGCTCGAGCCAACGTTCTATGGCTTCAATGACGCGGATCAGGAAACCGTTTACAACATCAGCAACACCTTCTTCGGCAAGGAGTCGATGAGCCTGCGCGAGCTGATGAACGCCTTGCGTGAGACCTACTGCGGCACCATGGGTGTGGAGTACATGTACACCACCAACCAGAACCAGAAGCGCTGGTGGCAGCAACGGCTCGAGAGCATCCGCTGCAAACCCAGTTTCTCGGCCGAAAAGAAGAAGCACATTCTCGACCGTCTGACCGCCGCTGAAGGGCTGGAGCGCTTTCTGCACACCAAGTTTGTCGGCCAGAAGCGCTTCTCGCTCGAAGGTGGTGACAGCTTTATCGCGGCCATGGACGAGCTGATCCAGCAGGCTGGCGCCAAGGGCGTGCAGGAAATTGTGATCGGCATGGCACACCGGGGCCGTTTGAACGTGCTGGTCAACACCCTGGGCAAGATGCCGGGCGATCTGTTTGCCGAGTTTGACCACACCGCACCCGAAGACTTGCCAGCAGGCGACGTGAAATATCACCAGGGTTTTTCGTCGGATGTGACCACGCCCGGCGGTCCGGTGCACCTGTCGCTGGCGTTCAACCCTTCCCACCTGGAAATTGTGAATCCGGTGGTGGAAGGCTCGGTACGTGCCCGCATGGACCGTCGTGCCGACCCTACGGGCAACCAGGTGCTGCCAGTGCTGGTGCATGGCGATGCGGCCTTCGGTGGCCAGGGTGTCAACCAGGAAACGTTGTGCCTCGCACAGACGCGCGGCTACACCACGGGTGGCACGGTGCACATCATCATCAACAACCAGATTGGCTTCACGACGTCGGACCCGCGCGATATGCGTTCCAGCGCGTTCTGTACCGATATTGTGAAGATGGTGGAAGCGCCGGTGCTGCACGTCAATGGCGATGACCCGGAAGCGGTGGTCCTGGCCACGCAGTTGGCGCTGGAATTCCGCATGGAGTTCCGTCAGGACGTGGTGGTCGATATCACCTGCTTCCGCAAACTCGGCCACAACGAGCAGGACACCCCGAGCCTGACCCAGCCGCTGATGTACAAGAAAATTGCTGTGCATCCCGGTACGCGCAAGCTCTATGCTGACAAACTGGCAGCGCAGGGCCTGGGCGATACGCTGGGTGACGATATGGTCAAGGCCTACCGCGCCGCAATGGACCAGGGCAAACACACGGTCGATCCGGTGCTGACCAACTTCAAGAGCAAGTATGCGGTTGACTGGACGCCGTTTCTGGGCAAAAAGTGGACCGATGCCGGAGACACCGCCATTCCCATGGCCGAGTGGAAACGTCTGGCCGAGAAAATCACGACCTTGCCAACCTCCATTGCACCGCACCAGTTGGTGAAGAAGGTGTATGACGATCGTGCCGCCATGGGGCGTGGCGAAATCAATGTCGACTGGGGCATGGGTGAGCACATGGCATTTGCATCGCTGGTGGCCAGCGGCTACCCAGTGCGGTTGTCGGGTGAAGATTGCGGTCGCGGCACGTTTACCCATCGCCATGCCGTGATTCACGACCAGAACCGTGAAAAGTGGGACGTGGGCAGCTACGTGCCGCTGCAAAATGTGGCGGACGGTCAGGCCCAGTTTGTGGTGATCGACTCCATCCTCTCTGAAGAGGCCGTGTTGGCATTCGAGTATGGGTATGCATCCAATGACCCCAACACCCTGGTCATCTGGGAGGCACAGTTTGGCGATTTCGCCAATGGTGCGCAGGTGGTGATTGACCAGTTCATCGCTTCCGGTGAAGTGAAGTGGGGCCGCGTGAACGGCATCACTTTGATGCTGCCGCACGGCTACGAAGGCCAAGGCCCGGAGCATAGCTCGGCGCGCCTGGAGCGCTTCATGCAGTTGGCGGCCGACGCCAATATGCAGATCGTGCAGCCCACCACGGCAAGCCAGATCTTCCACGTGCTGCGCCGCCAGATGGTGCGCAAGCTGCGTAAACCCCTGGTCATCATGACGCCCAAGTCACTGCTGCGTGCCAAGGACGCGGGCTCGCCCTTGTCCGAGTTCACGCGGGGTAGCTTTCAGACGGTGATACCAGAGAACAAGGAACTGAAGGGCGACAAGGTCAAGCGGGTGGTGGTGTGCTCGGGCAAGGTCTATTACGACCTGGTCAAGAAGCGCGAGGAGAAGGGCGCCGACGACGTGGCATTGCTGCGCGTTGAGCAGCTCTATCCATTCCCGCACAAGGCGTTTTCCGCGGAGCTCAAGAAGTACCCCAACGCCACCGAGGTGGTGTGGTGCCAGGATGAGCCACAAAACCAGGGTGCCTGGTTCTTTGTGCAGCACTATCTGCACGAAAACATGGCGGATGGTCAGCGCCTGGCGTACTCCGGTCGCGCGGCGTCCGCCTCACCTGCGGTGGGCTATTCGCACTTGCACCAGGAGCAGCAAAAGGCTCTGGTGGAAGGCGCATTCGGAAAACTCAAGGGCTTTGTCCTGTCCAAATAAGGAATTACTGTCATGGCAATCGTAGAAGTCAAAGTGCCGCAGCTGTCGGAGTCTGTGGCCGAAGCAACCCTGTTGCAGTGGAAGAAAAAAGTGGGCGACGCTGTCGCCATCGATGAAATCCTGATCGAAGTCGAAACTGACAAGGTCGTGATGGAGGTACCCGCGCCGGCCGCGGGCGTGTTGACCGAGCTGGTGCAGCCGGATGGCTCCACCGTCGCCGCCGAGCAGCTAATTGCCCGCATCGATACCGAAGCCAAGGCCGGTGCTGCTGCTCCAGTTGCTCCGGTGGTGGCCGCTGGGCAGGCACTGGTGGCCGCACAGGTGGCGCAGACGGCCGTGCCGGTTGGCACGTCGAAAGCCGGCGTGGCGATGCCAGCGGCAGCCAAGCTGATGGCCGACAACGGTATGGCGGCAGGTTCTGTGGCGGGCACCGGTAAGGATGGGCGCGTGACCAAGGGTGACGTGCTGCAGGCCGCATCTGCTCCTAAAACAGTAGCTGCCACCGCAATCCCCACGGGCGTGCGAGCCAGTTCTTTACCCCAGGTCGCAGCGCCGACCCCGCACCTGGGCGATCGCCCCGAGCAGCGTGTGCCGATGAGCCGTTTGCGGGCCCGGGTGGCCGAACGCCTGCTGCAGTCGCAAAGCAGCAATGCGATTCTCACCACCTTCAATGAGATCAACATGGCCCCGGTGATGGAAATGCGCAAGCGTTTTCAGGAGCGTTTCGAGAAGGAGCATGGGGTCAAGATCGGCTTCATGAGCTTCTTTGTCAAGGCGGCGGTGCATGCCCTGAGGAAGTTCCCGGTGCTCAATGCCTCGGTGGATGGCAATGACATCGTCTACCACGGCTATTTCGACATCGGTATCGCGGTAGGTTCGCCGCGCGGTCTGGTGGTGCCCATCCTGCGCAATGCCGATCAGATGAGTTTTGCCGACATCGAGAAGAAGATTGCCGAGTACGGGGTTAAAGCCCGCGACGGTAAACTGGGCATTGAAGAAATGACCGGTGGAACCTTCTCCATTTCCAACGGCGGCACCTTCGGTTCCATGATGTCGACCCCCATCATCAACCCGCCGCAGAGTGCCATTTTGGGCGTGCACGCGACCAAGGACCGTGCGATGGTGGAGAACGGCCAGGTGGTGGTGCGCCCGATGAACTACTTTGCCATGTCGTACGACCACCGCATCATCGACGGCCGGGAGGCAGTGCTGGGGCTGGTGGCGATGAAAGAGGCG
>CAJBVC010000975.1 GCA_903958915.1 uncultured beta proteobacterium | reverse complement strand
TCCGAGCGCGGTGTTCTGATGTAGATGCAAAGTTCGAAGCCTGCGTCATATCGACTTGCTCGGGTGCAATTGCTAGCATCATGGATGTTTCCATGTCCCCGGCATGAACTCCAAAGCGGTGCTCATGGTCACTGAAAAGCTTGTTCACATCGTCCCCCTGCTCGCCGTCGAGCGGCAGGGCGTACCAGTTGACGCTGTACACCAGCATGCCCAATCGGGACCGCAGATCGCGCGCCACCACATCGAGCAATCCTGCCTGACCCCCATGGGAATTGAACAGCACCAGTTTGTTGACCCCATTGGCAGCGACAGACTCCGCGATATCGGTCCATAGACGAATCACGGTTTCGGCCTTGAGCGTGAGGGTTCCAGAAAACGCCATGTGTTCCGGACTCAAGCCGATGGCCTGCGTCGGCAGGAAGAGGGCGTGTACCTCCGGTGAAAGATGGGCAAGGCTTGCGGTCACGATGCCATCCACCAATGCACTGTCGACCCGCAGCGGTAGATGCGGGCCATGCTGCTCGGTAGCGGCGACCGGAAGCACTGCAATGGTCTGCTCAAGAGTGCCCATCGACCCTGCGAGACTAAAGTCCGTTGTGGTCCAGTCGGCCCAGTAACGGGAAGATGAAGTGGTACGCATGGTGCTATCTTAGGGCCTGCGACGGACAACATGCATCCACGATCGGCGTGGTAGGTTATTCTTCAAACTTGCATCGCAACAATTCATTGCAATGAATATCGCAATAACACTCGGAACCACGTCGCTGGCGCTTGGGGGAATCGCTTTTGCTTTGCTGGCTGCCTCCTACCTGGTTGCATCCAGCGCTCGGATGCGGTTGCTTGCCATAACAGCGTTTTTGCTGGGGTCCATTGGCATGTCTCTCGCAGCAGATAGCTTGCAATGGCCTTTGGTCGCAATGCTGCTGGTTCTGGCATCGATCAACACAATCCAGTACCTGCGCCACCGACGTGTTGCCACCGGAAATGCACTTTCCGTCCAGGAACAAGCCCTGCGCGCCTGGCTTTTTCCCACGCTGGGAGATGCGGATTTTCAGCAATTGCTCAAGGTCAGCCAGCGCAGTTTTCCGACGGCCGGCACCTTTTTGGTGACCCAGGGCGAGCATCTGGATCACCTTTACATCATCATCCAGGGGACAGCGCACGTCGTGGCCAACGGAATGGTGGTGGCATCGCTGCACGATGGCAATCTGGTGGGCGAGGTGAGTTTTTTTCGAGATGATGTCGCCACCGCATCGGTGGTGGCGCAGACCGAGCTAAGCGTTTTGGCGATTGAGCGTGGCCAGTTGCGCAAACTCATGCGCGAAAGCGAAGCGTTACAGCGCGCTCTGCACGAGTCCATTGGCCGCGACCTGGGGTTCAAGCTGACCTCTTTTGACGCCTCCAGCCTGTAATGGCACCCGGTCGCCCCCGCAATGCCACCGGCGACTCGTTCTTTGCCTGGGACGGTGATGTTCTCATCGTCAATATTCTGGGCAAACCCGCCGCCAGCAAAGACGCTATTGGCAAGCCCAAAGGCACACAACTCAAGGTGAGTGTTACCGCCGCTCCCAAAGGGGGCAAAGCCACCGACCACATGGTGCGCTTCTTGGCTCCACTGTTTGGTGTCGGCGTGGCCGACATCGACGTGGTTTTTGGGCAAGAGAACGTCAACAAGCAACTGCGTATCCGAGCGCCCAAAAAGCTGCCGGCCGTGTTTGCCCAAGAAGTACTGCCGCTGGATTGATGACCCTGTGGCGAATGGTTTCGCTGGCAGAGCCACGACACGCCCATGGCTGCCCAATGCCACAATAGCGGACTTCGGCTATCGCGTCAGGTCAAGTTAGGAACTTTTGGCGCTGCGCAGGGCTCACAACGCACAATGATATTCACAAACACCCTTCAACGGCCGTACCGGCCCGGTTCCGCATCGATGTCTGTTCGCCGTCTTTTCGCTATATTTTTTGTAGCTAGCTGCGCTTTACTGACGGGCGCAAACGCCCAAATCACCTTTGGAAACCCGCAGAAAACTGGCGCTTCCGCGGTCAGCGCCGTGGTGCAGACCGACCAAGTGCGCGCCGAGTTGGTCGCGCTCGCACCCGATGGCATTCAACCAGGAGCCGTGGTTTCGCTTGGATTGCAGATACAGCACCAGCCGCATTGGCACACCTACTGGAAAAACCCTGGCGACTCGGGCTTGCCCACGACGCTGCAGTGGACGTTGCCGCAAGGCGCAACCGCTGGCGATATAGAGTGGCCAACGCCACAGCTCATCAAAGTCGGCACCATGGGCAATTACGGCTATGGGGACACCATACTGCTGCCTGTTGCCATTACGATTGGCAAGAACTTTGTGCCCTCTCAGCGAGGCAGTCTGGAGGTACGGCTCAACGCCTCCTGGCTGGTGTGCCTCCAGGAATGCATTCCGCAGGAAGGAAGCTTTGCTCTGAATGTGCCGGCCAAGGGTTCCACTGCCTCGCATGGTGCCGCATTCAGTGCTGCGCGTGCGGCGGTACCGGTTCCCCTGAATGGGCGTGCGACTGCGACCGTCGCAGTCGATGGCATCGCGCTTAAAGTCACCGGGCTTCCCGTGTCCTGGAACGGCAAATCCGTGCAGGTGTTTCCGGAGTCACCCAATATTGCCGATCCGTCCACATCACCGCAGCAACCCGTGTGGCAAGGGGCTTCCTGGAACGCTCGGCTTCCCCTGTCTGTGCAGCGTGAGGGC
>CAJBVC010000974.1 GCA_903958915.1 uncultured beta proteobacterium | reverse complement strand
GTTGTCGCGCCAGTACTGCTCCACCGGAAAATCGCGCGTGTAGCCATAGCCACCGAGGACCTGAATCGCCAGGGAATTGGCTTCCAGGCACCATTCACTTGGCCAGCTCTTGGCAATGGGTGTCAGCACTTCCAGCAGCAAGCGGGCATCGTCCGCCACCTGACCACCGGCGCTATGGTGCTCATCGACGAGACGCGCACAGTACAACTGCAGCGCCAGCGAGCCTTCGCCATAGGCTTTCTGTGCGAGCAGCATGCGCTTGATGTCGGCGTGTTGAATGATGGGAATTTGCGGCGCGGCAGCGTTCTTTCCGCCTGAACTCATGGCCCGGCCTTGCGGACGCCCTTTGGCATAGTCCAGCGAAGCGTAATACCCGGCCAACCCCAGCATCGTGGCCGCGATGCCAATGCCGATGCGTGCCTCGTTCATCATATGGAACATGCACTGCAGCCCCTTGCCGGGCTGGCCGACCAGGTAGCCCACCGCCCCGGCCCCACCACCCAGCGGCCCGCCCTGCCCGACCGGAAACTTTCCTTCGCCAAAGTTCAGCAGCGTATTGACCGTGCCGCGCCAGCCAAGTTTGTGGTTCAGGCCCGCGAGCGACACATCGTTGCGAACACCGGTCAATGCACCCTCGGTGTTGACCAGCTTCTTGGGCACGATGAAGAGAGAAATGCCGCGCGTGCCGGGAACCAGTTTGCCATCGGCATCAGGAATCTTGGCCAGCACCAGATGGATGATGTTTTCGGTGAGTTCATGCTCACCGGCAGAGATCCACATCTTGTTGCCCCTGAGGCGGTAGCGTGGACCCAGAGGATCGCTTGCAAAATCCTCCCCATCTGGCACTGCGCGGGTCGCAACATCCGACAGGCTCGACCCCGCCTGCGGTTCCGACAGACACATGGTGCCCGACCAGCGGCCGGCAAATTCGTTCTTGGCAAACACTTCCTTTTGCATCGGTGAGCCATGCGTCATCAGCAGATTGGCATTGCCCGTGGTTAGCATGCCGGTGCCAATGCTTGCCGAGGCACAGACAAAGAATGCATTGGCCGCGGCTTCCACCGAATACGGCAATTGCATGCCGCCTATCTCGTAGTCTTGTGCCGCACTGAGCATGCCCGATTCCGCATACGCCCTCTGCGCATCGTGCGTAGCCTGGGGCAGCGTGACCTTCTCGCCGTCAAAGTGCGGCTCCTGCGTATCGGCCAGCCGGTTGAACGGTGCAAACTTTTCCCGGGCGATGCGCTCGCAGGTGTCGAGCACCGCATCAAAGGTGTCACGCGAGTGGTCGGCAAAACGTTCACGCTCGGTCAACGCGCCGGTGTTGAGCCAGTCGTGGAGCAAGAAGTCTATGGTGCTGCGAAGGGTCATGTTGTGTTTTGCCTCAATGTGAAGAATACCGACTACTTCTCTCGCCCGCAGCGGACCTTGCTGCACTTGCCCTCGCCCGCAGCGGACCTGGGGAGTACACCGCCGCTCATGTCCCCCGCCCGCTGCGCGGTCTCCTCCTTGACTTCGCTTTGGTGCACACCCCAGTTCCACTGCTTGAGACGGAGTTTGCATCATCTTGGAGTACACACCGCTTGTCGGATCAAGCGGGCTGGGTGCTCTTCGAAGTGAGGTCAAGGAGGAGGCCGAAGGCCGGGGGACACGAACGCAGGAGAGTACGCAGTCCGTTTGATCCCGAAGAAGCCAACGCAACGCAAACTAGACGCAGCAGAGTACCCGATTCGTTTGATCCCGAAGAAGCGCAGCGCAAGAAAACTACAGCACCTCAAAAATGCCCGCCGCCCCCATGCCCCCACCAATGCACATGGTGACACACACACGCTTCGCACCGCGGCGTTTGCCTTCGATCAGCGCGTGGCCCGTCAGACGCTGACCGCTTACGCCGTAAGGGTGACCTACCGCAATCGCGCCACCGTTGACGTTGAGCTTGTCACCAGGAATTCCCAGCTTGTCGCGGCAATAGATCACTTGTACGGCGAATGCTTCGTTCAATTCCCACAGATCAATATCGCTCACCGACAGACCCAGACGCTTGAGGACCTTAGGGATGGCAAATACCGGGCCGATTCCCATTTCATCCGGCTCGCAACCGGCGACTGCAAAACCCAGGAACCGTCCCAGCGGCTTCAACCCTTTTTGCTCCGCCATCTTCTCGTGCATCACCACGACCGCGCCGCCACCATCGGAGAACTGGCTGGCATTGCCTGCGGAAATCACGCCGCCAGGTACCGCAGAGCGCAGACCCTTGATGCCATCGTAGGTGGTTTCGGCACGAATGCCTTCATCGTCACTGACGGTAACCTGCTTGGTCATCAGGCCCATCACCTTGTCGGCCACGCCCATGGTGACCGTGATGGGTGCAATCTCGTCCTTGAAAAGGCCGGCAGCCAGCGCGGCACCCGCCTTTTGCTGACTGGCAGCGCCATACTCGTCCATGGCCTCGCGGCTGATGTTGTAACGCTTGGCCACGTTTTCTGCAGTCTGCAGCATGTTCCAGTAAATCTCGGGCTTGTTCTTTGCGAGCCAGGTCTCTGCCAGCATGTGCTGGTTCATCTCCTGCTGAACGCAGGAAATCGCCTCGACACCGCCAGCGACATAGATGTCTCCCTCGTTGGCGATGATGCGCTGGGCTGCAATTGCAATGGTCTGCAACCCCGAAGAACAAAAACGGTTGACAGTCATGCCAGAGGTGGTGATGGGGCAGCCGGCACGCAGCGCGATCTGGCGTGCGATGTTGGCCCCGGTGGCACCCTCCGGGTTGGCACAACCCATGATGACATCGTCCACTTCACCGGGCTCGATGCCGGCACGTTTGATGGCATGTTCGACCGCATGACCACCCAGCGTGGCGCCATGCGACATATTGAAGGAACCCTTCCAGCTCTTGGCAAGCGGGGTGCGGGCGGTGGAAACGATTACTGCGGATGTCATGTTGATTACTCCTGATTTTTGTTGC
>CAJBVC010000973.1 GCA_903958915.1 uncultured beta proteobacterium | reverse complement strand
TTCGCTGTAGTTGAAGTGGTGCGAGGCCTTGTCGCCTTCGGAACTGGTGACGACATCGGGCATATCGACGAAACCCGTCTTGTAGGCCGTCCGAACGAAGACGTCTTTCCAGACATCCAATTCCAACCCTGCCCCCACACCGGCGCTGTAGCCTGCCACGTGAAACTCATCGTTGCGCGCACGGCCGACCATGCCCATGGACACATTGCTCTTGGGCATGACGAGGCCCACGCCCGCCACGACAAACGCTTTGGCATGCATGGACGGACCAAAGAGATCGAGCGAGCGCTGTTTTTCAATTTCGATGGACAACACGTTCAAACCATCGGTGTGCTCAAAGGTGAGGAAGTCGGAGGTCAGCATCTTCCCCCCTGACTGCGCCACGCCGTTGATCTGGCCATCGATGGCGACGGTCTGATTCTGTTTCATCACATACTTCATATGGTCCAGATTCAGCGCGATGGCGGTGCCGGTATCCCATTGGTAACCGACCCGCAAGTTGGTCTGTGGAATGGTGATGGCTCCAGGATTAAGGTAGAAGCGCGAGATACCATCCCAATTGGCAGGCGTTGGCATATCGGTCGCGTAAACCGAGCGCAAGGTGAAGTCATGGTCCCGTCCGCTGAAGTGGATATCGCTATTGGAATATCCTGCCCGGTTCCAGCCCCAGTACACCGACCACTTCTTGGTCGCTTGCGAGTCGCTCGCCACGGCACGTTGCTCAGGTGCCGCGGTCTGGGAAAAAACGGGAACCGCCAGCAGGCCAAGGAGAGAGAGTACGCAAGCGCGTGCGGGGAGCAATCTTAGGGTTTTCATGGGGCCTGATCTTACCCCCTTGGTCAACCCAGGTCGCTAAGCCTTGCTCAAAGGGTGAGCACCGAGCAACCGGTAGTTTTGCGAGCCTCCAGATCGCGATGGGCTTGCTGCACCTGATCCAGGGCATAACGCTGGTCAATGCGTATCTGCACCTGACCACTGCCCACCACGGCAAAGAGGTCTTCCGCCATGGCCTGGGTACTCTCGCGGGTGGCAATGTGGGTAAACAGGGTCTGGCGCGTCAGGTACAGGGAACCCTTGGGGCCCAATATGCCAGGCGCAAACGGCGCCACGGGTCCGGAGGCATTGCCAAAACTGGCCATCAGACCAAACGGTGCCAGGCAATCGAGGGATTTGTCGAAGGTGTCCTTGCCTACCGAGTCATAGACCACCTTGACTCCCTTGCCACCCGTGATGTCCTTGACCCGGGCGACAAAGTCCTCTGCTGCGTAATTGATAGCGTACTGCGCACCACTGGCAAGCGCCAGGGCACATTTGGCATCAGACCCTGCGGTCCCGATCAGGCGCAAACCCAGGGCATTGGCCCACTGGCAGGCAATCAGGCCAACGCCCCCGGCGGCTGCATGGAACAGGACAAAGTCGCCCGAAGCAAGGCCACCCTGGGGCAGGGTCTTCTTCAACAGGTACTGGGCCGTGAGGCCCTTGAGCATCATGGCCGCACCGGTCTCGAAATCGATGCTGTCTGGCAATTTGCAGACACATTTGGCGGGCATGACACGTACTTCGCAGTAGCTGCCTGGGGGCTGGCTGGCGTAAGCGGCGCGGTCGCCCACCGCCAGATGCGTCACGCCCTCGCCCACCGCTTCAATCACCCCTGCGCCTTCCATACCCAACTGCAGCGGCATCGCCATGGGATACACACCACTGCGCTGGTATACATCGATGAAATTCAGGCCCACTGCATGGTGGCGGATGCGCACTTCGCCGGCGGCCGGCTCACCCACCACCACCTGCACCATCTGCATGGCTTCAGGACCGCCATGTTGGTCGATACGAACGGCGCGGGACAAGCGGTGGGACATGGTTAGACTCCAGAAAAAATGTGCAGGCGACACTGCACTGCAGTCGCCATGGTGCCATGAAATGCGCGACCTGGGCACGGCGTCGGCGCAGGAGTGGGTACATTTGCCCGCATGACCCAAAAATTGACCGGCCAAGCCATGGCGTTGCTCACACTGGCGCCGATACTGTGGGCCGGCAATGCCATCGTGGGTCGCATGGTGAGCCCGCTGGTATCGCCCATGACGCTGAACCTGCTGCGTTGGCTGATCGCTTTTCTCCTGCTGTTGCCGCTGGCAGGAAGCATCTTGCGCCCGGACAGTGCGCTATGGCCCCAGTGGCGTCGTTTTGCGGTACTGAGTCTGTTCAGCATTGGCGGCTACAACGCGCTGCTGTACCTGGCGCTCAATACGTCGACGCCCATCAATGTGACGCTGGTGGGCGCCAGCACACCGGTCTGGATGCTGCTCTTTGGCAGGGTCTTTTTCGGACAACGCATTTCTGCGCGGCAAATGCTGGGGGCCGTGCTGTCCATCGCCGGTGTGCTGCTGGTGTTATGCCGGGGCCAATGGGCGGTGTTGCTGCAACTCCACCTGGTCGTCGGAGACATTTACATTCTGCTGGCGTCGATGGGCTGGGCCTACTACAGCTGGATGCTGGCACACCCCGGCAAGGACGCCATCGCGCTGCAGGCCAACTGGGCCATGTTTCTACTGGGCCAGGTCGCCTTCGGCCTGGTGTGGTCAGCTGGTTTCAGTGCCGCAGAATGGGCGCTGACGCCGGCCCACATTGATTGGGGGTGGCCGTTGGTGGGTGCTCTGGCGTTTATTGCGACCGGGCCCGCCGTCATTGCCTACCGCGCCTGGGGCGCCGGAGTGACCCTGGCCGGCCCCACCGTGGCGGGGTTTTTTATCAACCTCACACCGCTGTTTGCTGCACTGCTGTCGGTCGCGTTTCTGGGTGAAATACCCCAACTGTTTCACGCCATGGCGTTTGTGTTGATCGTCTGTGGCATCGTCCTGTCATCACGCCGCTGAGTGCGGCCTTGACTGGCTCAAAACGCTCCTGGATAGGCGCCGCCATCGATGAGGATGTTCTGGCCCGTGATATAGCTTGCCTGCTGGCTGCACAGAAAGGCACAGGTGGCACCAAACTCCGCCGGGTTACCGAAGCGCCTGGCGGGCACGGATTGACGTCGACTCTCGATCACGGTGTCGATGGGCTGACCGGTGCGCGCCGCAGCAGCCTTCAGCGTGCCCTGCAAACGATCGGTATCAAACGCGCCCGGCAGTAGATTGTTGATGGTGACACCCTTTGCCGCCAGACTGCTGCGCGCCACCCCGGCGACAAACCCCGTCAACCCGCTGCGCGCGCCGTTGGAGAGACCCAGGATGTCGATCGGCGACTTCACCGCGCTGGAGGTAATGTTCACGATGCGCCCGAAACCACGCGCCGCCATGCCGTCCACCGTTGCCTTGATGAGTTCGATGGGCGTGAGCATATTGGCGTCCACCGCCTTGATCCATGCATCACGATCCCAGTCACGAAAGTCTCCCGGGGGTGGGCCGCCCGCGTTGGTGACCACAATATCGAAGTCCTTGCGCATGGCAAAAACCGCCTCCCGACCGCTGGGCGACGTAATGTCCTGGGCGCAAAAAAGTACTTCAGCGCCCGTGCTGCTTGCGTAAGCAGCTATCAAATGCGTAGCGGCTGCCTGAAGCGCCTCGGCTCCGCGCGCGACGATCAGCACGTTGACGCCTTCCTGCACCAGCGCCGTGGCGCACCCCAGCCCCAAACCTTTGCTGGCACCACAGACCAGCGCCCACTTGCCACCAAGACCCAGATCCATGGCTATGCTCCTTTAGAGTTGTCTATCCGAACTGTAATGGTGGATGATACGGACTCGATGTTCAAAAAAAACTCAGACCCCCACGCTGCGCTTAAACCCTTCGCCGACAAGGTGACGACACCTGAGTTCGCGGTGACGCACATCCGCAACGGTGACCATGTGTTTCTGGGCACCGGCTGTGCGGCGCCCCGCACACTGGTGCGGCAACTCGAAACCATGCAGGTCCCCCCGGCTGATCTGGAGTTGCTGCATTTCATTACCGTCAAGGCATTCGATGGAGACGCACTTGGCAAAAGCAACACCCGGTTCCGACACCGCACCTTCTTTGTCGGCGTGGACATGCGCCATGCAATAGGAGAGGGACGCATCGAGTACGTTCCAATGTCGATTGCCCGTGTTCCGGAATTGATGGCACGCCGACGAATTCCGGTGGACGTGGCCCTGATCCAGGTGTCCTTGCCCGATGCATTCGGTTACGTCAGTCTGGGCGTCTCGGTGGACATCATTCCGGCGGCGCTGGCCGCCGCACGGCTGGTAATTGCCGAAATCAACCCCCACATGCCCCGCACCATGGGCGACACGACCGTGCACATCAGTCGAATTCACCACCTGGTGCCGGTAAACCACCCGATTGCCGAACTGGACCGCGTTCCGGCGCAGGAAGAAAACGTGCAGCGCATTGCACGCTACATCGCCCGCATCATCGATGACGGCTCCACCCTGCAAGTGGGACTGGGCTATGTGGCACACGAAGCCCTGCAGTACTTGACGGACCGCAAGGACCTGGGACTGCACTGCGATGTCATCACCGATGCCATCATTCCCCTGCTGGAGCAGGGGTGCATCACCGGGGCCTGCAAGACCACCCATCCGTACAAGATTGTGACCAGTCTGGCGCTAGGTTCACGCCGGCTCTATGACCTGATCGACCGCAATCCGCTGTTTGACTTTCAGGCGATCGACTCGGTGTGCAACCCGGCCACGATCGCGGCACAGCACAAGATGGTGTCCATTGCCCAGGCATACGCGATTGACCTCACCGGCCAGGTGTGTGTCGACCAGTTCGGTGGCGAGTTCTACAGCGGATTGGGAGCTCAGGGCGAGTTTCTCAGGGGCGCATCCCGATCGGCCGGGGGCAAGCCCATCATCTGCCTGACCTCAACATCAGCAGACGGACAAACCTCCCGTATCCGTGCCAATCTGGCCGAAGGCGAGGCCGCCACCATTGCCCGCACCGATGTGCATTACGTGGTCACCGAGCACGGCATTGCCTATCTTTTTGGAAAATCGATCCGCGAGCGAGTGACTGCCATGATCGAACTGGCCCATCCGCAGTTTCGGGCAACGCTGTTTGCGCAAGCGCAGGCCTTGGGCTATCTGCCCGCAGCGCAGACGCTGCATAACATGCGTGCCTACCCGGTGGAAGACGAGCGCACCATTACCCTGAAAGACGGTCGTGAGGTTATGCTACGTCCAGCGATGTCGAGCGATGCCCAGGGCATCCGCGACCTGTTTCACCACCTGAGTGAAGCCGACGTCTACACCCGCTTCTTTCACCATGTGCGCGGACTGTCGGACGCCGAAGTGCAGCGCCTGTGCAACGTCAACTATGAGAACGAGGTGGCGTTTGTTGCCACCGTGGGTCCGCGCGAGGCGTCCAATATTGTGGGTCAGGCCTGCTACTTCATCGACCCGTCCACCAACTTGGCCGACACTGCCTACATGGTGCACCCCGAGTGGCAAGGCAATGGGCTGGGGACCGCCCTGCAAAACTGCATGAGCAAGCATGCGGCACGACGTGGCGTGCGCGGTTTTGTGGC
>CAJBVC010000972.1 GCA_903958915.1 uncultured beta proteobacterium | reverse complement strand
TGGGGCACTTCCCACACCTTGAGCCAGTACAAACGGCCGCGGTTGGAGAAGCACAGGATGTAATCGTGGGTGTTGGCCACAAACAGCTGGTCGACCCAATCGTCTTCCTTGGTAGCGGTGGCCTGCTTGCCGCGGCCACCGCGCTTTTGCGCGCGGTATTCGCCCAGCGGCTGGCTCTTGATGTAGCCGCTGTGGCTCATGGTGACCACCATGTCGGTGGGGGTGATCAGGTCCTCGGTGGACAAGTCATAGGAGGAGTGTTCGACCAGACTGCGACGCGCGCCCAGCTTGGTCTGGCCAAACTCCTGTCTGACGTGGCCGAGTTCGTCACCGATGATGGTGGAGACACGCTCCGGCTTGGCCAGAATGTCGAGCAGGTCTTCAATTTCACCCATGACCTCTTTGTACTCGGCCACGATCTTGTCCTGTTCCAGGCCGGTGAGGCGTTGCAGGCGCATTTGCAGGATTTCCTGCGCCTGCGTGTCCGACAGGCGATACAGCCCATCGCCACCCATGCCGAAGGCTTTCTCCAGTCCATCCGGGCGGTAATCGTCGGCGTTGACCACGCCGCCGTCGGCACGGGTTCGGGTGAGCATCTCGCGCACCAGTTTGCTGTCCCAGGGGCGGTTCATCAGCTCCACCTTGGCCACCGGTGGAGTGGGCGACTCGCGGATGATGCGAATGAATTCGTCGATATTGGCCATCGCGACCGCCAGACCCTCGAGCACATGGCCGCGTTCGCGCGCCTTGCGCAGGTTGAAGATGGTGCGGCGTGTCACCACTTCGCGGCGGTGGTCGAGGAAGACCTCAATCAGGTCTTTCAGGTTGCACAGCTTGGGTTGGCCGTTGATGAGCGCCACCATGTTGATACCAAAGGTGTCCTGCAACTGGGTCTGCTTGTACAGGTTGTTGAGCACCACCTCGGGCACCTCGCCGCGCTTGAGCTCGATAACCAGCCGCATGCCGGATTTGTCGGATTCATCCTGAATGTGGCTGATGCCCTCGATTTTCTTCTCGTGCACCAGTTCGGCCATGCGCTCCTGCAGCGTCTTCTTGTTCACCTGGTAGGGCAACTCGTCCACGATGATGGCCTGGCGCTGGCCCTTGTCGATGTCTTCAAAATGGCACTTGGCACGCATCACCACCTTGCCTCGACCCGTGCGGTAGCCTTCCTTCACGCCATTGATGCCGTAAATGATGCCGGCAGTGGGAAAGTCAGGCGCCGGGATAATCTCCATCAACTCTTCAATGGAGGCTTGCGGATTGCGCAGCAGGTGCAGGCAGGCGTCGACTACTTCGTTGAGGTTGTGCGGCGGAATGTTGGTGGCCATGCCCACGGCGATGCCGCCCGACCCATTGACCAGCAGATTCGGAATGCGGGTGGGCAGAACCAACGGTTCTATTTCGGAGACGTCGTAGTTGGGACCGAAATCCACCGTTTCCTTTTCCAGGTCGGCCCGCAACTCGTGCGCGATCTTGGCCAGGCGGATTTCGGTGTAACGCATGGCGGCGGCGCTGTCGCCATCGACCGAGCCGAAATTCCCCTGGCCATCGACCAGCATGTGGCGCATGGAAAAGTCCTGCGCCATGCGCACGATGGTGTCGTACACCGACTGGTCACCGTGGGGGTGGTACTTACCAATCACGTCACCGACAATACGGGCCGACTTCTTGTAGGCCTTGTTCCAGTCGTTGTTGAGCTCATGCATCGCGAACAGTACACGACGATGCACCGGCTTCAAGCCATCGCGGGCATCCGGCAGGGCACGTCCCACGATTACGCTCATGGCGTAGTCTAGGTAGCTGCGGCGCATCTCCTCCTCGAGGCTGATGGGCAGTGTTTCTTTGGCGAACTGGGTCATTGGGTTACCGGTGCAGTGTCTGGGACAACCCTTGATTCTACGGCCGAGAGTGTGTCGCTTGACAGCAACACAGGCACGGCAACTGGGCCATGAAGGTGTCCGGATGCGCCGCTTGCGGCAAAACCGGCGAACGCCTGTGGCACAATGCGGCGAACGCTTCGAATAAGTGCATTTGGGGCGTCCAACAATTTCCGCAGCGCTGCTGCAGTTTGTTCCGAAAAAAGGAAAATCATGAAACAGTTCAAAAAAGTAGCCCTCCTCGTTGCTGCTGCAGCCCTGTCCTGCGTTGCTGGCGCCCAGGAAATCCACAACTGGAAGAGTGCGTCCGGCGAAGTCTGGAAGAATGCTTCTGGCCAATGCTGGCGCGATTCCAGCTGGACTCCTGCCACAGCAGCTCCTGGTTGCGATGGTTACATTGAACCCAAGAAGGCTGAGCCAGCCGCTGCTCCCGCACCGGCTCCCGCACCTGCTCCTGTTGCGGCTCCGAAGCCCGCTCCTGCGCCCGCTCCTGTAGCTCCTGTGGCCACCAAGGTGACCTATGCTGCTGACGCGTTCTTTGACTTCGACAAAGCTGTTCTGAAGACAGAAGGCAAAGCCAAGTTGGACGAT
>CAJBVC010000971.1 GCA_903958915.1 uncultured beta proteobacterium | reverse complement strand
CGCTTGCGGCCCGCGCTACCGGCTGTGTGATTGACAAGGTGCCACGTAAAAACGAGCGCCCGAGCGACCATGCACCGGTCGTCCTGACGCTCGAATAGCTATAACTTTAATAGCTGCTCACGCTTTTCCTGTAAGCGCTGCAGCCATTATTTGCTTAAATTACTTAAGCACGCTTTCGGCGCTCTCATAAGGCAGACCGAGGTCATGTGCCACTGCTTCGTAGGTGACCTTGCCTTCACAGACATTGAGGCCATTGCGCAGATGCACGTTGTCGCGCAGCGCCGCCTTCCAGCCCTTGTCGGCCAGAGCCACGGCGTGACCAATCGTGGCATTGTTGAGCGCAAAGGTGGAAGTGCGTGCCACGGCACCGGGCATATTGGCCACACAGTAGTGCACCACGCCGTCTACTACGTAGACCGGGTCGGCGTGGGTGGTGGCGTGCGAAGTCTCGAAGCATCCACCCTGGTCGATGGCCACGTCCACGATGACGGCACCCTTCTTCATGCGGCCAATCTGTTCCCGCGTAACGAGCTTGGGCGCAGCAGCGCCCACGACCAGTACGCCACCCACCACCAGGTCGGCATCCAGCACGGCTTCTTCAATGCTGGCGGCGGTGGAATACACCGTGCTGATGCGGTTGCCAAACACCAGGTCGAGCTGGCGCAGACGGTCCACGCTCTTGTCGAGTACGGTGACGCGGGCGCCCAGGCCCACGGCCATCTGCATCGCGTTGGTACCCACCACACCAGCACCAATGATGACCACATGTGCAGGAGCGACACCCGGTACACCACCCAGCAGCAAGCCGCGCCCACCATGCGATTTTTCCAGGTAGGTGGCACCGGCCTGGATGGCCATGCGTCCAGCCACTTCACTCATGGGAGCCAGCAGGGGCAAACCGCCGCCAGGGCCAGTGATGGTTTCATAGGCAATGCAGACCGCACCGGATTTGACCAAGGCTGCGGCTTGCTCTGGATCTGGTGCCAAGTGCAGGTAGGTGTACAGAATCTGGCCCGGACGCAGCATGGCACACTCGACCGGCTGCGGCTCCTTGACCTTGACGATCATTTCTGCGCGCTGGAAGATTTCTGCGGCAGTCGCCACCAGTTCTGCTCCAGCAGCTTTGTACTGCGCATCGTCCAGGCCGATGGCGTTGCCGGCGTTTTCCTGCACCATGACCTGGTGACCATGGGCCACGAGTTCACGCACGCTCGACGGGGTCAGCCCGACGCGGTATTCGTGGTTCTTGATTTCTTTGGGGACTCCGATGCGCATGGCGATCTCCTGCAGTTGTAATGAAGTGCAGCGATTGTGCGCAGTTTTCGCAAAATTAGTAGCGCTATTAATCTAATTCAATAAACATTAGCAAATATTATTCAAGGCCAAGTTCCTGAATCTTGCGGGTAATGGTGTTGCGGCCGATGCCAAGCTTCTGTGCCGCCTCAATACGCCGGCCCTTGGTACTGGCCAGCGCCGCCAGAATAAGGCGCGACTCAAAGCGACGCGTCAACACATCCCACACATCAGTCTGGTTGGTACTCAGCAGTGCCCCGGCCTCCAGCTGCAAGTCGGCCTCCCATCCGGCCAGGGACGCTCCGTCACCGCTACCGTTGACCGGCTCGGTGGACCCCGCCTGCGGCACCATGGCTTCTTCCACGGATGCTGTGTGCTCGGCCAGATTGGCTGCGGCTGCACGCGCTGGTGCCGAACTCACACCTACCTCTGGCGGCAAATCCTTGGGTTCCACCACCTGGGCGGGTGCCATCACCGTCAGCCAATGGCACAGGTTTTCCAGTTGACGCACATTGCCTGGAAACCCAAAACCTTCCAGCCACACCACAGCACTGTCGGAAATGCGCTTGGGCTCCACACCCAGCTGCTTCGCGCTTTGCTGCAAGAAGTGGCGGGTCAGCATGGCGATGTCTTCCTTGCGCTCGCGCAAAGCAGGCAGTCGCAGCCGGATCACATTGAGCCGGTGAAACAGATCTTCGCGAAAGCCCCCGTCCTTGACCCGTTGCTCCAGGTCCTGGTGGGTTGCCGCGATGACACGCACATTGGTCTTGACAGCGCTGTGACCGCCGACCCGGTAGAAATTTCCATCCGAGAGCACGCGCAGTAACCGCGTCTGCAACTCAAATGGCATATCGCCAATTTCATCGAGGAACAGGGTGCCGCCATCGGCCTGCTCAAAACGCCCGCGCCGCATTGTCTGCGCACCCGTAAAGGCGCCACGCTCGTGGCCAAACAGTTCACTTTCCAGCAGATCTTTCGGAATGGCAGCGGTGTTGATGGCAATAAATGGCCCGCTGGCACGCAGGGAATGCTTGTGCAATGCCCGCGCAACCAACTCCTTGCCAGAGCCCGACTCGCCCGTGATCATCACGGTGACATTGCTCTGGCTCAAGCGGCCGATGGCCCGAAACACATCCTGCATGGCCGGCGCCTGGCCCAGCATTTCAGGCGTCTCGCCCATGCGCTCTTCCGCCACTTCTTCACGCTGGCTTTCCTCGACGGCCCGGCGAATCAGCTCAACCGCCTTGGGCAAATCAAAAGGCTTGGGCAAATATTCAAACGCTCCGCCCTGAAAGGCGCTGACCGCGCTGTCCAGATCGGAATAAGCGGTCATGATGATGACCGGCAATCCGGGGTGCAGCGCCTTGACCTTGTCCAGCAGGTCCAGCCCCGAACCGCCGGGCATGCGGATGTCACTCACGAGTACCTGGGGGCCATCGTCATCACCGGAAGTAGCCAACGCGGCCAAAACATCGCGAGGGTTGGAAAAACTGCGCGTCGGAAGGTGCTCACGCAGCAAAGCCTTCTCCAGCACGAAGCG
>CAJBVC010000970.1 GCA_903958915.1 uncultured beta proteobacterium | reverse complement strand
TCACAGTCGCAAAAGGGGCATGCGCTCAAAGACGCTCCCGACATTCTTTTGACGACACCCGAATCGCTGGAAGGCATGCTGGTGTCCACACGCATAGATCGAAAGGCATGGTTTGGTAGCCTGCGCGTGGTTATTGCGGATGAACTTCATGCGTTCGCCGCTGATGACCGTGGTTGGCACATGAGAGCAGTCTTGCACCGACTCCAGCAGTACGTTCCCCAGCCCATGCAGCGCTTGGGTTTGTCGGCAACGGTCAGCAACCCCGATCAGTTGCTCAACTGGTTTGCACCGACAGGAATCAAGCAGGTCGTTGGCACCGCTTCTGTCAGCACGGACGCTGATGTCACCATCGACTACGTGGGTTCCTTGGCCAATGCCGGTACGGTGATCGCCAGGCTCTATCGCGGCAGCAAGCGGCTGGTGTTTTGTGATTCACGCAGCAGTGCCGAACAACTGACCAGCATGCTGCGCGGCGAGAATGTTCGGGCTTTTTTAAGCCATGCATCGCTCAGCCACTCTGAGCGCAAGCTGGCAGAGACCGCCTTTGCTGAAGAAAAAGACTGCGTGATCGTGGCCACCTCGACCTTGGAACTGGGTATCGACGTAGGAGACCTGGACCACGTGATTCAGATTGATGCACCCGCTACCGTGTCGTCTTTTCTGCAACGCATGGGCCGCACAGGTCGCCGATCTGGCTCCAAACGCAGCTGCCTTTTCTTGTGTACCAACGATGATGCACTGATGCTTGCCATAGGCATTTGCAAGCTTTGGGGTGAGGCCTGGGTCGAGGCGGCCTTTCCACCCCCTGCGCCTTGGGCCATCGTGGCACAGCAGGCAATGGTGGCTACGCTGGAGCGCTCGCAATGGCCACGGCATGAATTGGTTTCCCTGCTGTGTGGCGCGTTTCCCGAGTCCGATCAAGACGGTATCTCGGGTGTCATCGACTACATGGTTGCTTTGGGTTTCCTGATGGATGTGGATGACGTTCTGCAAATTGGGCCGATGACTGAAAAGCAGTTTGGCCGAGCACATTACAAAGACCTGCTGGCGTCGTTCACGGGTGCTCAGCTGTTGTTGGGACGATTTGGCAGCGTCGAGGTCGGCTACATCGACCCCACCATGCTCACCGGTGATAAAGAAGGTCGATTGATCCTTCTGTCCGGGAAAAGCTGGCGCATCACCGACGTGGATTGGAAAAAGCGCGTGGTTTGGCTTGAGCCTGTCAAGGAAGGTGGCAAAGCGCGCTGGACTGGTAGTGGGCGAACACTGAGTCGGGAAATAGCCCAAGGCATCTTGAGGGGGCTGCATCAGGGTGCCGGTGAGCACACGATCATCTCCAAGCGGGCGCGTGCCCAGACTGAGCAGATCATGGAAGACGTACCTGACACCCCCATTGGTACCAGTTTCTCAATCACCCGCAACGATTCAGGCGGTGCGCGACTTTGGACCTTTGCAGGTACATGTGCCAACCGCACCACTGCCAAACAAATTCAGTCGCTGGTTGAAGTACGACGAGTGGATGCGGTCGGGCTTGACCTGAAGACCCCGATTGAGCTTGGCAGCCTGAGTGCAGTCGTCCTTAGGGATGGTCTGAAAAACCCGCATTCAAATTTGCTAGCGGGCAATTAGATTTCAAATAGTGAGATTTCTAAGAAGTCCCACTCGATTCCGACGCTTTTCGCCTGTTTCAGACGGTTTTAGTCTGCCATCGGCGGGTATCCCCCTGTTTCCAGGCGTACTCATGCCTGCATCTCCATCAGCTTGCCGCGCACCATCCACAAAATGGACAGCGCAAACAAAGTAAACAACTGCTGAGTGTTCTTCTTGAGCCCGCGGTAGCGCACCTTCACGAAACCGAACTGGCGCTTGATCACCCTAAACGGATGCTCCACTTTGGCGCGGATGCCGGCCTTGAGCTTCTCAGCCTTGTCGATCAATGCATCCGCTTCGTTGTCTTTGTTCAAGGCACGGCGCTTGCCTGGACGCATGGCGATGTGCCAGGTGACATCGGGCTTTGCGTCAGGTCGCTTTTCAATGCCTTGGTAGCCTGCATCGCCAAAGGCCAGTTTCTCTGCACCGTGCAGAAGACTGTTGCCTTCCACGACATCATGCACATTGCCCGAAGTGGCGCGCACGGTATGCACCAGGCCCGACTCAGCGTCAGCACCGATGTGTGCTTTCATGCCAAAGTACATCTGCTCACCCTTCTTGCTGGAGTGCATCTCTGGGTCGCGGGCGTGATCTTTGTTCTTGGTTGAGGACGGTGCGGCGATCAAAGTGGCATCAACCACGGTGCCATGCTTGAGCAACAGCCCTTTGCTCTCCAAGATGCCATTGACGGTGTCAAGAATCTGCTCGGCCAGTTTGTGCTTCTCCAGCCGGTGGCGGAACCGAAGGATGGTGCTCTCATCGGGCAAGCGCGTGAACTCTTCGATTTGAGCGAACTGACGATACAAAGGCACATCGACAAAAGCCTCTTCCATCGCCGGATCAGACAGGGTGAACCATTGTTGCAAGAAGTGCGTGCGCAACATCGTCTGCAAGGAAAACGGGGGGCGGCCTTTGATGCCTTCGCAGTAGTAAGGGGCAATCAAAGCC
>CAJBVC010000969.1 GCA_903958915.1 uncultured beta proteobacterium | reverse complement strand
GTGCCGGTAGTACGTTTACGCTGACCTTCCCACAACGGCTGCGTGGAGCTGTCTGACCGGCAGATTTTCCCTGGCACTGGCGACAATCCCGTCCGTGAAGCCCTCCAGACCATCGCTGATGCAATCTGGGAAACCGACTACCGCCAGTGCCTGCTTCCGGTTACGCCAGGTCTATGATCTCCGAAACCGATCAGCCGTCATCTGTGTCAGTCATCTAGGTAGCGAAAGCGGTGGGCCACGGTCTTCTGATGTTTGCGCGGTACGTTTACTTTTGGTGGAGGAGTTAGCTCAAATCCTACAAAGGTTTCTGTATCAGGCTGCGCAGGAATTCACCGGTAGTGGGGAGCTGAAACGTCAACCCTATGGCCTGCACCTGCCAGTTGGGGCCAGGTGTCCAGCGCTTGAAGCCGGTCATCACGCAATCGGTGCTGCGCACTTCACCCGATGCGGTTGGTCCACCCAGCATCTGGGTGTTGGGTGTGAGGCCCTCAATTGTGAGTACAAGGTAGGCGCGCTCACGCGGAATCGGGGCGATGGGGTCGACCCCATCCGGCCGGAAGCCGATGGTGAATTCCGTAGGGGGCGGTGTTGCATCAAACGCCATGTTGGGCGTGAACTCGGCGCGCACCACGGCACCATTGCTTTGTGCCCAGTGCAGGCGTAAATAAGGTGGAGCTTCTTTGGCAGACCACATCAGGTGTACATCGTTGCCATTGGTGCAGTAAGCCGGGTGGGCGACGGACTTTTCCGTGGGCCAATACCCGCTCTGGCGCTGCTCCACACGCACCAGGCGTGTGTCGGGTGCGCCCAGCAATGACTGGGTGTAGATGAGCCCTGCGCCCGCCAGGTGGTAACGCTGCACGGCTTGCACCGTGTGTTCCAGCGGCGGGTTGTCGGCCGGTACCTCGCGCCGTTGGGCGATCTCGCGTCTGGCAGCATGCAGCGGTCCTTCCACGGCAAAGTAGGCGGTGCCAGGAATCGCCAGAATCGCCAGTCCCGTCATAGCCAGGAAAAAGCTCTCCGTAGGGGTAAGGGATGGCCGGACACGCCGCCCGACCATGAGATGGCTGCCAAACCACAGCAACGGTGCAGCGGTGTAAAGCATCAGGATAAAGACGCCCAGTGCTGCAGGCCCACCGATGGCACGTGCTGGCACGAACACGACGACCAGTACCAGCAGCGCAGCGGCCGCCGACGCCAGGCGCACGGCCAGCCAACTGCCTAAACGCCCACTGGCCTTGAAAAATCGGCTCTCCAGCCAGAGCAGGCCCAGCATCAGCGCCAGCAGCCCTGCTGCCATGCCCATCCAGGCACGCTGGTCCGCCGGTCGCATGCCTGCCAGGGTGTCCAACATCTGTTGCCATTCCATGGAGGTCCTTTCAGTTACTTTACCTTGCAAGTCACTATGTCCCGGGGACCCAAGCGACAAAGGCTTGCGGCGAGGCCGGCAGGTATCTTGCCGCAAACCATTGACGCAGACAAGCTTTCGACGTTTAAATCGAGACCAGACTAAAACGTCAAATTCATCAAGCGAATCATTAACTTACGACGATCCGACGTGACAAAGTTGGGACACTACGGGGGTTCAACGCATCAGCGTATAGAAACAGCACATTGCTTCGAGTTTATGAAAACATGAGATATTCAACGACCGAGGAGGTCCGTTCTGTGGATGGTTGCCTCCTTATCCCGCGAAACTGCGGGTTTCATCAAATTTAGGCCGGACGGAAACATTCGGCAGTGATCCTGTCCAACAAAGAATGCTCCACCACATCTCAATCGGTGCCCAAGAAATCGACCGCGCTGTTCGTTTCTACGATGCAACGCTGGCGCCGCTTGGCTATGTTCGCGTTTGGAGTGATCTCCGCCCCGGAGAAACGGAACAAGCAGTTGGTTACGGCCCAATAGGTTCTGGTGACAAACTCGCCGTAAAACAAGTCGCACAGCCGATTGCATACATGCCCGGGTTCCACATTGCATTTTCAGCGCCAAACCGAGCTGCGGTAATCGCCTTTTACTCGGCCGCTCTTGCAACGGGAGGCACGGACAACGGGCAGCCAGGCTTGCGTCCTGACTACGGGCCAAACTACTTCGCCGCATTTGTCGTAGACCCTGAGGGTTACCGTCTGGAGGCTGTTTGCAAGGCTGCCGCGTAGGCACGTGCAGCAGTGCGGCCTGACCATTCGTTCAACCGCACGTCAGAGCACACGAAAGGCAACAGCAATGACACGTCGCAGGCTTGGTAGAAGCATCACGAACTATCTGCTTGCCGTCATCCTTCTTTGTAGTCCAGCGCTTGGCCGTGCAGATGCTGTCGACGACCTGGTCAAGGAGGAAATGCGGCAGCGTCATGTTCCGGGTCTGACGCTTGCCGTAATCCGCGATGGGAAGACGTTGAAGGCGCAAGGCTATGGTCTTGCCAACGTTGAGCACCAAGTCCCCGCCAAACGTGAAACCGTCTACCAATCGGGATCGGTGGGAAAACAATTCACCGCTACGGCTGTCATGCAGCTCGTCGAGGAAGGACGAGTGCGGCTGGACGATCCTGTCGGAACCTACTTTCCCGAGGCTCCGAAGACTTGGGAAAAAGCGACGATCAGGCACTTGCTCAACCACACTACCGGAATGTGGGATCGCAATTTCTGGCCGAAAATGAACCTTCGCGAGGACATGACTGAGGAGCAACTCCTGCGCGCCGTCTTTTCCCAGGGGTTGACGGTTGCACCGGGGTTTGCAGTCGCGTATTCAAACGCTGGCTATGTTGTCCTGGGTATCCTGATCTCGCGAGTGTCCGGCAAGCCGTATGCCGAATTCCTTAAGGAGCGCATCTTTGAGCCTCTCGGGATGGAGACCGCACGCGTGATCAGTGAGGACGACATCGTCCCGAATCGCGCGGCGGGTTATCGCCTTGTGGACGGCAAACTGAAGAATCAGGAG
>CAJBVC010000968.1 GCA_903958915.1 uncultured beta proteobacterium | reverse complement strand
TCGATCTCGTCGCGATTGGTGTCGGTGTGCTTTCTCGCCACCGTGATTTTGGATGTCGCTTTCGTGTGCCCGAGGGCTGTTACGTCGCGCGCAAGTTGCTGCAGAGGGCTGGCAATCTTTCGGTAAACGATGGTAAAAAGTACAAAAGCGAGGCCGACGATCTTGACCAGGTCAGTCATGACCAAGGTACCCAGGCTTTCCGAAAACTGAGACTTGGCCTCGGCGTAGGATTCCGAGATGCGCAGCGACCCGATCGTCGTCGTGTTGTCCTGTGACAGCACTGGCAGAGACCACACCTTGTCCACACCGCCAGTGAAACCGGGCTGGCGTACATCGGCCACCAGCTTGTCAAGACCGAGTACCTCGGCGCGAACCACGACCCCTGACGCCACCATGCCTGACAGCACGGCGTTGAGTCCTGCTGCATCGTATTGCCAGAGTGCGACCGAAATCGCAGAGAGACTTTGCCGCGCTGTTTCGTTGGCTTCGGTATGTGCATGCAGCAAGGCCTTCTCGCGTTCGCGCGCATAGCCGAACGCGCTGGCCAGTGCAAAGACGATGAAGCTAGCCGCTAGCGCCCACAGCAAAACCCGCAGCGCCAGAACCGAGTGGCGGAAAGAACCCATCGCTACTTCCGGCCCCAGATCGCGGAATAGGCCGCCTCAAACCCCAGTGCAGATTCGATTCCCCGACTGCCGGTGGATTTGAGCAGCTCTGTGGTGACAAGGATAGGTTGTGACTGAAAGCCACTCGGTGGCGAACCAGCCAACGCGCGATTCAACTCATCGGCCAACTGGTATCCATGCATCTTCAGCGGCTCTGCTACGGTGGCAACCTGCTGCGAAATACCGGCACCAATCCGTCCCAGGGCCTTGCTGGAGCCATCCCCGGCCGACACGTTGAGAATATCGGTGCGCTTGGCAAGTATCAGCGGGTAGTTGATGTCGTCAAAGTAGACATCGTTGATGGCGAGGCTGTAAGTCCACGCAGCGCCATGGGCGCCTATCAACCGGGGTACCACTGCGGGCATCTGTGCCGCGGCATCCGAGATCACGACATTCTCGACCGCCAGCACTTTGCAGCCCTTGTAGCCCTGGCATTTCTCGATCGTCTGTCGCATGGCCTCGGTCTTGGCATTGGCGACCGCGTACTGGTTATCGTTGAACAGGACTACTCCGACCGGCCGCTTGCTGGCGACGGCGTGCTGGATCACAAACTCGGCCGCAAGTCGCGCGACATCCACTGGTCGGGTTGACACATTGACGAACAACTCCTTCGTAGAACCTGGCTCTTTGGCAGCATGCCAGCCAAGCAGTGCGACTTTGTTCTGCCGGGCCAGTGCCACCTGTTCTGCAAAATCGTTGGGCTCGAAACCACCAAAAACGATGCCGTGCGGACGACCCGCTATCGCCCGCGCCAGCAGGGTCGCTTGCGTTGCCTTCTGACTTCGGCCATCTTCGAGACGAATTTTCCAGCCAAGTTTCTGTGTGGCTTCTTCCAGGCCGCGATAGACGCCCATCACGCCGCCATTCTTGAAGTCCGAGGCAATGAAGACCACCGTTTTCCCCGGTTGTGCCGGTGGGCCGGGTGGCAGTGCCAGCGATGGACCTTGCGCCCAGGCGGAGGCGGCGAGCAGAGCCACGACGCCTGATAGACAGCGGAATGTTTTCATCACGGAACCTCCTGCTAAGCACGCTGTCGTCTGCAAGTTGCTTCCAAACGCCCACAGCAGCACATGATCGCTACCAATCTGATAGCAGCTTACGCCCGGCACAGAATGGTTTGCGGCCATTTCGGCATTCGGGTTAAGTCAGATGCCGCTGAGACATCTGCCCACCCGGCCATGGTAACTCAAGCCAGACTGCTTCGGGCTGCCATGCGGCTACCCAATCAAGTACCTGCTCCGGCGGCATGGGGCGGGCAATGCCGTATCCCTGCGCCATCTCGCAACCCAGTTGCAGCAGCAAAGTGCCATGCGC
>CAJBVC010000967.1 GCA_903958915.1 uncultured beta proteobacterium | reverse complement strand
GGTCTCGGCATATTCGGTAACGGTGTCTTTGCGTACAAAGGCGTCGTTGAGGTTGCGCACCGTGCCATTCACACCGCGAGAGATTTCATACTCCAGCAGCGCACAGTGCTCCATTTCGCCGGGCGTGAGCGCGGTGTGAGACTTGGCGGCGTACAGCATGGCCAGATCGCAAGTGGGTTTGCCGGAGATGGGCCGCCCGCTGAAGTTGCCGGCACTGCCCAGCCGCAGATGCACTGCACCCTCAAGCCGCAGCGGGTTGTAGTTCAGGTCGGTCCACCATTCGGGGCGACCGCTGCCAATGCTGTAGGTGGTTGCACCTGTGTTCATCTGCGCCACAGCCGCAAAGCTGGCCAGCGCACAGGTGGCGAGCAGCAGGCGTGCGGCAATGGTTTTGTAATCAGGCATGCAAGCCCTCCCGATGGTCATTTTTGTGTCGGCATCATAGTACAGTGCACGGTGTGCAGCCGTCATTGCAAGAGCGGTCACCAGGGAGCTTATGTGACACAAACTATTTCAGCCATTCAGTCAGACCCGGTGGTTACCAAACTGCTGGACAAAGTACCCCGGGACATGCGGGCCAGCTTTAGTGACGAGCAGTTGGTGGCGCTCAAAATCGCGCTGGGTGGCAGAGCCTGGGGCACCCATGCTGTTGACGCCCGCTGGACGCTCAAGTGGTGGCGCTGGCAGTACTACTTTGTGTTTCTGGCAGGCCGCAACCGTCGTGTGCTTACTGACCGCGAGCGCCAGATTCAGCGCCTGAGCATGGCGATATTTCTGGCGGCCTTATTGCTGGTGTCTACGTTGCTGGGTATTTTTGTGCTGTACATCCTGAAGTCTGCCCTGGGCATTGATCTGATTCCCGGCTTTTCTTTTGGCGTGTGGGGGTGGTTTCAGCAGGAGTTTTTGCGCTAGCAGGCCTGGGATTCGCTACGCTTTTAGGAGCTTCTCACGCTTTATCCACGTGCGCTGGAGGCCCATTTGACCATTGAAGCACTACCCAACCAGGCTGCCCAGGTTGAGGCTATACTGTACAGGTTAGCTAGTTCTAGGAGTCGCCCCATGATCACTGTGACATCAATGGATGCCCAAAACCGCTTTGGGCAATTGCTCGATACCGTGCAGCGCGAGCCGGTCACCATTACCCGGCATGGCCGCACGGCGGCATTCATTATTTCCCCGCGCGATATGCAAGATTTGCAGGATGCGCGGCGCAAGCGCTCCGCCGCAGTGCAAGCCCTGGATGCCTGGAGCAAGCAGGCGGCAGCCACCGCTTTGCCTGCTGCCGCCGGGCTGACGGATGAAGACGTAGTGGGCATGGTCAAGGCCTTGCGGTGAGCGGTTTGCGTCGGGTGGTGCTGGATACCAGCACTTTGGTGAGCGCCGCCTTGCGCGTGGGCTCTGTGCCACATAGGGCGCTTGTGCAAGCCGCATCGGTGGGTGAGTTGTGCGTTCGTAGGGCTGGTGCGGTCATTGGCGCTGATGGTGCCTGTGTCTGCTGAAGACGAAGCCAACGTAGTGCCTACGTGCCGCGACCCAAAAGACAATCCGTTTTTGGCGCTGGTCTTGGCAAGTTCTGCAGACGCACTGATCAGCAGTGATGCAGACTTGCTGGTACTGCACCCCTGGCGCGGTGTTCCCATCATTACGCCAGGTGACTATTTGCTCTCAAATGCATAGCTGCTTCCGCACTATCCACGGGCGCTAGTGGCACATTTGGCTATGAAGATTTCGCGCAGGTTCGCTTCGCTATTGCCCGCCACGTGCCGCAATGGGACTGGCATGAACTTGCGGGCAATGGCGATTAAGATGCGTGCTTCACGAAGAAATGGAGCGACATGCATTTGCCAGAGCGTTGGCGCGGGCGTTTAGGCACAGGTGGCCTGCTGCTGGCATTTGGGTTGATTGCACTGCCGGGCTGGGCCGGGTTGGTGGATTTTTCCGCCAACCTCATCCATTTTGTGGAAAAGAAGTGGGGTGCCGAGGCCACACCACGCATGCAGGTGTGGCAGCGCCTGGTGCGTGACAGCAAGGCCGCCGCTGCCAAAGGGCGTGCCGATACTGTCAGCCTCAAAAACGTGAACGGGTTTTTCAACCAGGTCACTTACGTGAATGACATCAAGCATTGGGGCGTGGAAGACTACTGGGCCACACCCATCGAGATGCTGGGCTCATTTGGTGGCGACTGCGAAGACTATTCGGTGGGCAAATACCTCTCGCTCAAGGAGAGCGGCATTCCCATCGAGAAGCTGCGCATTACCTATGTGCGTGCCCTGAAGCTGGGGGAGTCGCACATGGTGCTGGCCTACTACGCCACGCCGGATGCCGAGCCGCTGATTCTGGACAACCTGATGAACGATATTCGCCCGGCATCCGAGCGGCCGGATCTGGAGCCGGTCTACAGCTTCAATGACGACGATTTGTGGACCGCAACCGGCCCCGGCAAAAAGGGTGGCGCCAGCAATGTGCGTTTGTGGCGCGACTTGCTCGACAAGCTGGCCAAAGAGCAGAAGTTGTAGCTAGCCGGCGCGCAGGCGCGGCACCAGCACGATGCCCTTGTCGTAGCCGATGTCGAGGAGCTTTCCGCGGGCTTTGAGTGGCGCGACTTCCACCATGTGGATGATGCCTTGCTTTCTCTGGGGCGAGAGCTCGTCCCAGTGGGCGCAGGCAATGTGGGTTAGTACGATGCGAACGGCCGATTCGGTGTAGCCAAAGCGCAGTGCTTTGTCAAACGCAAGCCAGAGTTCCGCATCGTCCTGTCCGCGCAGGTCCTTGGCCATGGCCAGGTAGGCCCAGCTAAAGGGAAAGGTAGGCCGCAGAACCGTAGCCTGTCGGTAGTGGACGATCGATTCCTCAAGCAGCTTTTCCTGATAGATGCGCAGGGGGCTGCCCGGCTCACCATAGCCCAACAGCTGCGCACGAGACGCGTGCAGGAAGCCAAGGTCGTCGTAGAGTTGGGGGTTGTCGGGTGTGATGCTCAGTGTGGATGTCAACACGTCGCGTGCCTGCTGCCAGCGCTCGGGTGTGAACCCTGGCCCCCGTGATTCGCGCCACTCGCTCACCAGCCATCGTGCACCCAGGCTGTTTGCATCGGCCCACCCCACCCGCACGCTTTGAAATAGGCTCGCTCCCATCAATGCCAGCAGCAGGGCTAAACCAACCACCAGCATGAGGCGTTGTGGCAACGTGAGGCGATTCATACCGGCGTCGCACCCCAGATTTGTGCTGGTCGGGCGATGGCCATGGCATGTGCGGCGGCCTCACCAAAGCGTGCACGCAACGCGCTGAAACCTTCGCTCAGCAGGGGCGGGCGGTTGTTAAGGTCGTGTGCATCACTGGCAATGAGGCAGGTGTGGCCCTGGTCAATGAGGGTGATGGCGGCCTCTTTTGCCGGCTCACCGAAGCGCCCGACCAAGGAGCCTGCGGTAATCTGCAACCAGCATCCGGCATCGGTGAATTCACGGATCTTTTCAGGGTGGGCCATGATGGTTTTGTTGCGCTCGGGGTGCGCAATCAGCGGGCGAATGCGCATGCGCAGCAGGCTGCTGATAAAGCGGATGCTGCCTATTGGAACCATCTGGTGGGGAAACTCGAGCAACAGGATGCGAAAACCAGCAACTTCGCCCAGAAACGGTACCTGGTTGTCGGCCACCAGGTCGATGAGTTCAGGGCACAGCCGTGCTTCGCAACCGGTACGCACCACCAGGGGTATTTCAGCTTGTGCAAGTGCCGCAGCAAAAGCAGCGACCGCAACTTCCAGGTTGCTGCGCTGGTTGGGGTAGCGCTCGGGATGCACGTGCGATGTGAGCACCGAGTGGGTGATGCCATCGGCCACCGCAGCACGGGCCAGATCCAGCGCTTCGTTGAGCGTCTCGGGTCCGTCGTCAATGCCAGGCAGCAGGTGGCAATGCAGATCGATCACGACATTCAGGCAGTGGTAGCAGCCGGTTCGGCCGCAGCGGTCTTGGTGGACTTGGCGGCTTTGGAGGTGTTGGCTGCGCCGTAGGCCTTGCCGTAAGCACCGCCGTAGCTGGAGCCGTAGTTGTCGTAACCGTATTTGCCGTAGCCAGAGTAGTCGCCGTAGTATTTTTCGGCTTTGTTGAAGTCCAGCGCGTTGAGCACCACACCCACAATGTGCACATGCGCACGGCGAAGGCGCAGTAGCGATTTGCGCGCCAAGGGATAGGGTGTGGAAAGTGCCTTGGTAACAAAGATGAGGCCGCTGGCACGGGCAGCAATGACCAATGCGTCACTGACAAGCTCTACCGGCGGAGAGTCAATGATGATGATCTCAAAATGCTTGGATAACTCTTCGAGGGCACGTGCAAAGCGCTCCGAATGCAGCAGCTCCAGCGGATTGGGTGGAATGGCTCCTGAGGTGAGGATGCTGAGCTTGGAGTCTGGAGCCAGCTGAATGCATTCGCTGGGCTTGGCGGTGCCGGCGACGAGCTCCGACAAGCCCAGCGAAGTGGCCTCGAGTCCGTATGATTTGTGAACGCTGGGGCGGCGCATGTCGCCATCGATGAGCAACGTCTTCTTGGTGAGTGCGTGCGCCATGGCCAGATTGCACGAGAAGGTGGTTTTGCCTTCTCCGGGAACACTGGAGGTGACAATCAAGGTGCGTGTGGCCAGATCGACCGAAGAGAGCAACACCCCGGTGCGCGCGGTGCGAATGCCCTCGGAGTACAAGGAGTTGGGAGACTCTGACAACAAGCGGCCGCTGATGGCGCGGTCCGCTTCCTTCTTGCCCAGCATGGGCAGCACGGTGAGGAGCGGCTGCTTCAGGTGCACTTCCACGTCTTCGGTGGACTTCATGGTGTTGTCGAGCACCTCCATCAGGAGTGCGAGCATGACACCTACCAGCAGCCCCATAAACAGAGCCACTGCGATGATGAGCACTTTCTTGGGTTTGATGGGAGACGAGGGTGGTTCTGCGCGATCCACAATGCGCGCCACCACACTTTGCAGATCGCCCCCCACCGTGGTTTCCTTGGCACGCTTCAAGAACATGTCGTACATCTGGCGGTTGGAGTCCACTTCACGCTCGAACACGCCGAGCTCGAACTCTTTGCGGTTGATGTTTTGCACGCTGCCACGGGCAGTGGCCAGGGCGCCTTCGAGCATTTTCTCGGTGCTGCGAGCGCGCTCGTATTCGTTGGTGATACCACCCACTACCAGTTCGATCTGGCGTTGCAGGTTCTCGTTGGCAGACTTGGCATCGGAATCAGCTTGCATGAACTTGGGATGCTCTTTGCCGTAGCGCTGGGAGGCATCGGCAAGGCGTCTGGCCGCTTCCGATGCCTGACGCTTGGCGTCGGCCACCTGCTGGTTGACAAGCACTGCGGGCTGCGATGCAAGTTCCCCCGTGGAAGATGCTTCCTTGACGGTTTTGTAGGTGGAT
>CAJBVC010000966.1 GCA_903958915.1 uncultured beta proteobacterium | reverse complement strand
GTGAAGTGCATGAGGCCGGTGCCTTCGTATTGATCACCCACCGTGATGCGAACCGAGCAGTCCAGCGGGTACCACTGTGCATCCAGGGCCATCACCACATCGCGAATGACATTTGGCGCATCGTCAATTTCGCAGTGGGCGTGCACCACCCGCACACCGTCGGCCTGATCGGTCAGGCTGAAATACTCGCGCCCCCGTTCCTGACCGAGTCGCTCGGGCTTGGTGCTGGTGTAGCGGATGGCTCCGCGAATGGTCTTGTGTTTCATGGATAGCCTCTCAAAACGGTTTGGTTGCACCAAAGAATGCGGTGGTCAGGATCAGGATCCAATACCCATAGGCAATGCTGCGCCCAAAGCGGATGGATTTTTCCAGTCGGGTTTCGATCTCGGCAGAGGGGCCAAGCGCTAAGGCACGGAACATTTCGGTCCATTCGCGCATGATGAAACGCAACTTCAGGCCAATCACAAGAGTCAGCGAATAGGTCAGCACCTTGGCGGAATACCACTTTGCTGGTCCGAATGGTCCGTAGCCCAACAAGGAAGAAATGGAGCTGATCAGCAATACGGGAATCAGTACAAAACGGATGGCTTCATCGATCTTGGTCAAGCGCAAGCCGGTGTCGGTTTCCCGGAAATAGAAGGCCGACCAGCACAAGCCCAGCCACCCGGCAAACAGCACCCACATCAAGGTCAACCAGCCTCCGCCCAGGGGTTGGGTACCCCACAGAAAACCCATGTGCAGGCCCAGCGGGAGCAGCATGATGATGCCGGTGCGCGCCAGAATATCGATGCGGTAGGCTGTCTCCATATGTCTGCGACGCTCGTCCATGGACAGATTGCGATTGATCACGTTGTAGGAGGTCTGAAACACGCCCCACTCCCCCCCCAGCCAGTAAACCATGGCAACAATGTGCAACCATCGCAGTACGTTTACTTCATGAATTTCCATCCGCTCTTTCTCCAGTTTCGTAGAGGCAAGTCAACAACCGCTCCATGCGGATGTTCGACTCGCTCGTAAAAATGTAGCTTCTTGCGCAATGCCATCAGGCGTTAGATGGCAAAAACGCCCTGAAAAACCAAAGCGCAATACTGCGCCACTGGCATCAATGGTCGTGGTCGTGGCCATGCCCGTCGCCATGGTGATGGTGTTTCCCGCCATGGCTGTGGGCGAAGCTCTGCTTCGGGTCCGGTTCGGCCACTTTGTGGGCACCGCCGACGCGCGGCATGGTGAGCTCAAAATCTTCGGGGCCATGAGGGTGGTTGTGGCCGAACTGGACAATCCACTTGTACAACTCCGGGTCACGCTCTGCCACCCTGGCTGCGGCCCGGATCTGGTTTTCCTCGACGGTGCTCCACGGGTTGTAGTGAAAATGGTTGAACAGCTTGGAGTCCACCCGCCCCAGGGCGATACAGCCTCGTTCGCTGGCGAAGGCGCCGTGGTTGATGTAGGCCGGCCGCCAGAAGTAACCACCAGTTGGCACCGTGCCAAACTGCATCATCCAGGAGTCACCCCACAGGTGGTATGACTCTTCGGCGCAGTCGTGGTAGGAGATGTTGTCCTGCCAGAAATGTGGCGTCATGCAATACAGAAAAGTCAGCGCATGGGTGCGATCATTGAAGTTGAGCAGTTTGATCAGACATCCCGTTGCTACGCTGGGTTTGGCCACATTACCCATCGCCCAGGGAATGTCGTTGTAGGAGTCGGTCTGGTGAAAACGGTCGGTGCGGCATAAGGCGTGGTTGGTGTCAGACTCCACCAGGCTGGGTTCGCCGGTGTTGTACATCATCAGCAGCTGACAGCCATTCTCCGAGGACATCTGGGGTTGTACATATCCCGCCGGGAAAAAGACGTAGTACCCTTTCCCCACCTTCTTGTTGCCCAGTTGCAGTTCGCCTTCCATCACCAGCAGTTCCAGTTCAGACCAGCTAAAGCCCGGCTTCTGTTTGTAGCCAGCGTCAAGCTGGACGGTCATGGTGCAAGCGCCGGTATCGGTATCGAGGCTCAGCATCTTGTACTGCATGCCGTTGCCAAAACCCTTCATGGTCATTTTCTTGAAGGGAACATCGCGGTCGCAAAACGGTTCTATATGTGGACGTGCCATGGTGCTATTCCTGGTAATTGTGTGCTTCAGTAGACGACCTTGTGCGGTCGGTCTGGCTTGACCGGAATATCGGCCAACTTGATTTTGGTACGGGCGTCACCGTCGGTGTTGAAGCCACGCGTTTGGATCCGGTCCAGAAATTCGGCATACCACTGGTCACGCTTGGGTGTCATTTCCTCCATGGCTTGCACGATGCCCGCATGGCGCACTTCCTGCTCCTTGATTTCCTGCTTCAGCCATTTTGTTTCGGCAGCAGTTCGCTTGTGGGGAATGAAGAGGTTTTGAAACGACATGATGTAACTCCTGTTGCGTTGAGATGTGGTTTGATCCGCTTGCCGGGCTCTGGCCCTCAAATCTTGCGGGCCTGGTCTTTCCAGAAGGGCTCGCGCAGCTGCCGGTGAAGGATTTTGCCGGTGGCATTGCGTGGCAACATCTGCGCAAAGTCAACCGACTTGGGTTTCTTGTAGCCGGCGATTCGGCCATCACACCAGGCGATCAACTCGGCGGCCGTGGCCTCGCAGTCTGGTTTGAGCACGACGACAGCCTTGATCGCTTCGCCCCATTCGACCGAGGGCACGCCAATGACCGCAATCTCGTACACCGCCGGATGCGCTTGCAGAATGCGCTCCACCTCTGACGGATACACGTTGAAGGCGCCGGTGACGATCAGGTCTTTCTTGCGATCAACCAGATAGATGTAGCCATCTTCATCCATACGCGCCATATCACCGGTAAACACCCAACCGTCGCGAATCGACTCCGCAGTGGCCTCAGGGTTACCCCAGAAACCGGTGATGTTGGCTTCGGTGCGCACGCCAATCTCACCCACTACACCGGGCGCAACCGGCTGCCCGTCCACGTCAAAAATCCCTACATCGACATTGACTTGCGGCTTGCCACAGGACAATAGACGGTGCTCAAAAGCCGTATCGGTGAGCGCCAGTTCGTGATCCGCCGGCTCCAGCACGGTACCGGCAGTGCCAGTCTCCGTGGAGGCAAAGGTTTGGCGAAAACGGCAATGGGGCAGCTTGCGTTTGGCCTCGCGCAGCACCGGCACCGGGATCGGCGAGCCGCCGTACAGCACAGTATCGAGCGCGCTGAGGTCGTATTGCTCGAAATCATCACGCGCCAACAGGCGCTGAATGGTAGTTGGCACCAGGTTGGTGAACGTAATCCGCTCGCTTGAGAGTGTTTCCAGTGCCCGCTCGGCATCGAAATTGACAATCACACTAGTGGAGCCGACGTACACCGCGCAGTAGATGCCCGCGGTTCCAGCGGCCGAGTACAGCGGCGAGGGCAGCATGACGCGGTGGGTGCCCCGGCTGCCGATGGCGTGCACATGCACAAACATGCCCACCAATGTGCTGCCATGAGTGTAGGTCGCCCCCTTGGGAAATCCCGTCGTACCACTGGTGTAGAGCAGCATGGACGGGTCCTCAAAGGCGAGCGGTGTGTCGAGCACGGGCTCGTTGACGTCACCACGGGCCACCAAGGTCTCATAGTCGAGCACCGATGCATCAGCCGTGTCGATGCCAATCAGCAGTTTGCATGCAGGTACCTGAGCCAGCGCCAACCGTGCCGACGGCAATTCAGGCTTGGCCACGATCAATGCGCTGGAGCCCGAATTTTCCAGGATGTAAGCCACTTCGGACGGGGACAAGCGATTGTTGACAGTCACTGCTACCGCACCGAGCTTGGCCAAAGCAAACGAAGCCTCAACCCACTGGTGGCTGTTGCGGGCAAAAATGCCAACGCGGTCACCGCGGCGCACCCCGAGCTTTCGAAGTTCATTGGCAAACCGGCAGGAGCGCTCATTGACCTGACTCCAGGTCAGGCGGACATTTTCAAACACCAGGCCCAGCTTGTTGCCCGACACCCGGGCATTGCGACCCAGAAGGTCGCCAACGCCCGCAAGTCCACCGAATATTCCAGCACTGTTGCTCAAGACGTCTCCTGGATCACGATGGCTGCACGCTCAAAATCAAGCGAACGCCCCCGACTTCTTCATCCATTTGGCGAAAACGGGGGGCTTCGGTGGCTCAAGGAAAGTTTCCTCCTTGCAGCGTGCGCGCAATTCCTCGATGGTGCCACCCCGGTCGAACAGTTCGATCGAGCGCCGCTCCTGGCCCATGCGCGATCGCAATGCATCGGTCGCCGTCTGATCCAGACTGAAGTCTGGCCCTACCACCACACCATAGCCGCGTGCCCCCTGCTGTGTGACCAGGCCGCGCCTGCAGTCCAGTGCAACCAGTTCGGCCGAACGCAGTAGCGGGTCGCCCCAACCGCCCCCCCCCCAGGTGTTGAAATAGAGAATGTCGCCCTCGGCCACCTTGACGCGGTCGCACTTGGCGGGGAGCCATTCCTGACTGCCATCGGCGCGCTTGAGTAACTTGTTGCTACGCGCCCCCGGCTTGCCGCCATTGACACCCCAGGGGTAAGTCAACCAACGGTCATCGTGGATCGAAATTTCGCCATTGGCGAGAAACTCATAGGCCGTACAAACACCATTGCCGCCGCGGTGCTTGCCGACGCCACCGGAGTCCGGGATCGAACTGTATTCGACAATGCGCAGCGGGAAATAGCTCTCCAGAAACTCGTTGGGCACATTGGTGAACGAAGGCCACAAGGAGTGTCCGTCGGGTCCGTCACCGGCGGGGCGGCCCGGAATGCCGCCGAAGCCAATCTGGAACAACTGGTACCACTCGCCGTTCTTGTCGTAGCCCGAGAACATCAGGTGCGGACTGTCGGAGAATCCGGCAGCGTTGAGCGCTTCGGGCGTGCCCTGACCCAGCACACCGCCCATGATGTCGAAAATCCGGCCCAGCAGGTGGGTGCGGCATGACAGTGCCGCCGGGCGTTTGGGTTTGAGAATGCTGGCTTCGGGGATGCGCACATCGACCAGCTCATAAAAGCCGTCGTTGAACAGAATCTGCGGGTCAAACAGGTTGATGACGAAGGCACCCAAAAACATCTTGAACATGTCTTCGTTGAGCAGGAAGTTCACCGAGCTGATGGACTGCGGGTCGGTCCCGGCGAAATCAAAAATCGCCTTGTCGCCCTCGCGCCACATGGTGCAGGCAATTTTGTAAGGCCCCATGCCGACCCCATCGTCGTCAATGTAGTCTTCAAAATACTGGGCCTTTTCCGGCACCACCATCTGAATGATGGCGCTCATGGCACGGCGGTTGCGATCGAGCATCTCGCGCAAGGCGGCAATGTACTCGTCAACCCCAAAGCGACTGATCATTTCCTGTACACGGCGCTCTGCCAGACGCAGTGCGGCCACGATCGCGTCAAAGTCAGCGCGGTTCCAGTGTGGCATACGGCAGTTGCGCAGCAAAAGGGCATGCATTTCGGTGTTGAGCTCGCCCTTGCGGTAAATCTTCACCGGCGGAATCTGCAAGCCTTCCTCGAAAATCTGCGCCGCATCGGTGGGCAAGCTGCCCGGCACTTTGCCGCCAATGTCGGTCATGTGCCCAAACATGGCAGACCAACTGACTATGCGCCCTTTGTGAAAGATCGGCATCATGGTGAGCCAGTCATTGAGGTGACTGACCGCACCATTGCACGAGTACGGGTCATTGGTAAGAAAAATGTCGCCCTCTTCGATGGTGCCTTCGTAGCCTTCGGTGAAGCCGTGAATGAAGGACCCAAACTGCCCTACCACCATCTTGCCGTCGTTGTTGGCAATCATGGGAAAGGCATCGTGCTGCTCGCGAATGCCTGGCGACATGGCCGTGCGAAAGAGCACAGCATCCATTTCAGTGCGCGCATTGCGCAAGGCGTTCTCGATGATGTCGAGCGTGATGGAATCGAGCGGCACCGACTTGAATGGGGTGCTATCGGTCTGGATAATTTTGGCTGCCATGGTGTGGTTCTCCGGTAGGCGACTCAGACGTTCGGGCGGATCAGGATATTTCCCACGGCATCAACCTCGCCGGTGTGCCCGGGCAGGATCAACGTAGTGGTATCCATTTGAGCAACGATGGCCGGCCCGGGAATGCGGTTGCCGGCAGCGAGCTTGCTGCGATCGTAAATGTTGGCTGCATGCTCAGACCCCTCAACGAAGACCGTTGAATGGTCAACCACCGCCTTGGAGGCATCGGCGCTGCCCTTTGCCAACTGCTCGGCCCGCACAATCGTTTCTGGCCCTTGCACAATGGCGCGCAGGCTGACCAATTCCTGTTCGGCGTCGAGCGCAAAGGTATACAGCTGCGTGTGCATGTCATCGAAACGTTTCGCCACGCCGGCCAGCCCCGTGGATTCCAGAAAAGCGTGCGTCACATTGATACTCAGGCGCATTCCCTGTCCCTGGTAGCGCACGTCAAGTTGGTATTCCACACTCTGCTGATCGTCCGGAACGTTTTCAGCGACCAGCGAGCGTTTTGCAATAGACGTCAGTTCGTCAAGAATTCCCAACACCTCGGCGCCGGATGTTTCCTTGAAGCGACGAATAAAGGTACGCGATGCCTCGTCGCGCAAACGTGTGGTGGCATCGCCGTAGGCGCACAGCACTCCCGGCCCTGGCGGAATAATGACCGGCCAGGATCCCGTGAGTTTACCCAGCGCGTTGGCGTGCAGTGGCCCTGCACCACCAAATCCGATGAGCGCAAAGTCCCGCGGATCGTAACCCTGCTCAATCGAGACCAGACGCAGCGCTCCAAACATGTTTTCGTTGACAATGTTGACAATGCCTTCGGCCGCTTCCTGCAACGTTTTCCCCAACGCATCGGCCACCGTCTTGACCGCTTTTTCCGCCATCTGGCGGTCGATCTTCATGTCGCCTCCCAGACGGGATGAAGCGGGCAGATAACCCAGCACCACATTCGCGTCGGTCACCGTCGGGCTTTCGCCACCCTTGCCATACGCCGCCGGACCGGGGTCGGCACCCGCGCTCTGCGGACCCACCCGCAGGGCTTTGGTCAGTTCGGGCACATAAGCGATCGATCCACCACCCGCACCCACGGTACGGACGTCAATGGAAGGTGCGCGCACCGTAACGTCTGCCACCCGCGTTTCGCGTCGGGTCTGTGCCACTTCACCCTGAATGAGCGCCACATCGGTGGAGGTACCACCCATGTCAAAGGTCAGCAGGTTCTTGAAGCCGGACTGTCGTGCAATCCACTGCGCTCCCGTCACGCCACCCGCGGGGCCACTCATCAAGAGCGCCACCGGGTTGTCGCGGGCGGCTTCGACCGCAGCCAGTCCGCCATCGGATCGCAACACATGCAGCTTGACGCCTGGCATCTTGCGTTCAAGTTCGGTGTAAAGATTCTGGATGTAGCGCGACACTTTCGGGCGCACATAGGAATTGACGACGGTAGTCTCGGTACGCTCATATTCGTACATTTCCGGGATCACTTCGGACGAGATTGACACCGGGATGCCGGGCAACACCTCTTCGATGATGTCGCGTACCCGACGCTCATGCGCACCGCTGGCATAGGCGTTGATCAGCGAAACCGTCATCGCTTCAATGCCCTGATCTCTCAAGCCAGCAAGACTGGCTCGCAAACTGTTTTCATTCAGTGGGCTCACGACGTTGCCACGGGCATCGATGCGCTCATCCGCTTCAATGGTCAATTCAAGAGGGGCCAACAACGGACGCTTGTTGTAAATCACCCAACCACCCAGGCCTCCTGGAACAAACGAGCGCGCAATTTGCAGCACCTGACGATAGCCCTTGGTGGTTACCAAACCGACCCGGGCACCTTTGCCCTCCAGCACGGTGTTGGTCGCAACGGTAGTGCCGTGCATCACGTGCGTGATCTCCTTGGGATCAATGTGGTTCTGATCGCACAGCTTTGCAATACCATTGAGCACGCCGATTGACGAGTCCGCCGGAGTCGATGGCACTTTGGCCGAGTACGTCTCCCCGCTGCTTTCATTGATCAGCAGAAGATCGGTAAATGTTCCCCCTACATCGACCCCGAGTCGATAACTGGGTGCTACTTTAGATTTCATAGGGTTTCCTTTGCTTCATTCTCGCCCGTGGGCACATGCCGTTGTTGGCTGTCTCATGTTGATCGCTCTCATGAAATTATTGAATCGCTGCGCAGTCGCGCAGCGATTCAATTCGTTTTTCATCGTATCCAAGCAAATTTCGCAAAACAGATTCAGTGTGCTCTCCGAGCATCGGCGGAGGCTCAAAGGTGATATCGGACATACCACCGATCTTGACCGGATTGCCAGGCATCTGGACCGTTTCACCATTTTGCAGTTGAACGTTGACCACCATGTCCCGCGCACGAATCTGGGAATCGTTCAATGCCTGCTCAAAATTGTTGACTGGCGCACACGGAATACGGGCCCCCCGCAATCGGTCCAACCAATATTCGGCGGAATTGCCCACTAACTCAGCCTGGATAATGGCGTCAATTTTTTCTCGATCTTGAAATCTCGCTGGTTGCAACAAATATCGAGGATCCTTCAGTTCCGGCGCTACGAGGACATCGCGGAACTTCTCGAAAAAAGCGTCACCGATACAGGCAATAATGATGTAACCCGTCTGCGTCTGATAGGCGTTGTAGGGAACATGCACGAAGTGGCTGTTACCGATGCGCTCGGGCACGTGACCCGACATCAGGTGCATCGTGGCCATATAGTTGAGCAATGAAATCTGAACATCGAGCATGGAGATGTCAACATGGCGCCCACATCCCGTGGAAGCACGTTCATGCAGTGCCGCTAAAATACCGATGGCTCCAAATACCCCGCCCCCCAGATCGCCCACCGGAATGCCCGAGCGTAACGGCGCCTGATCGGGGAAGCCGGTAATCGACATTCCGCCGCCCATACCCTGTACAACCTGGTCAAATGCCGGGCGGTTCGGCTCGGGACCGGTTTCGCCAAAGCCGGAAACCGAACACGTTACGATGCGGGGGTTGATGGTTGCGAGTGTCTCGTGATCGATTTTTAGCCGTTTGGTGACTCCAACACTAAAGTTGTCGAACACCACATCAGCCTTACGCACCAGGTCATAAAAAATTTCACGGCCAGTGTCGGATTTGAGGTCAATGCAAACACTTTCTTTCCCGCGATTGAGCGTCAAGAAATAGGCGCCCATACCTTGACGCGAATAGTCTGCGCTACCCGCCAAGAGGCTGCGCGTCCCCTCGCCGGTTCCGGGGGGTTCGACTTTAATGGTCCTAGCACCCAAGTCAGTCAACAACATGGCGCCGTAGGGTCCCGACAACATATGTGTCAGGTCCAGCATCAGTAACCCATCAAGTGATTTCATGTTCCCCGAGTCCGTGGACGAACTTGCGTTGTTTCAGCAGTTCATCTTTAGCAATTTTCTTGCCACCATTGGGATGCTTCAGAGAATGTGGGAACCGGGCATCTCCCAGGGGTTTTGCAACCCTAAGTGTCTTCAATGGCTGAGCGAAACAAGTTTGAAACTGTTTCAACGCGGAGTGAAACACGAACCACTCTGCCGCACGATCAGTCCTCGACAGTGTGACCACGCTCAACGACTAGTTGTTGTCTGAAAACGGTAACGCTGAACCCTTTGGCACTTGATGCATCCCGGTGGCCGGCAAGTAGATCCATGGGCGTTCGGTGCGATCGCGTTGTTGAAATGCAAGAATGCGGTCGTCGAGTTTGAGTGTCAACGCCACGGGGTCGAGTCCATCTAGCAGCATGTCTCGCGCTTCGGCCTGTATCTCAAACGGGTATTCCATACCATCCGGTGCGACCAGCACACAACGTTCCAGGTCAACCGTCAACGCAGCGGGTGTCTGGGTGTCAGCCAGTTTCCCGATCACCGCTTCGGAAAGCACCACCGGGAGCAGCCCATTTCGAATGCAATTGTTGTAGAAAATGGCACCGAAACTTGGGGCAATCAAAACCCGAAAACCGTACTCCTTCAGCGCCCAGACCGCATGCTCCCGCGATGATCCACAGCCGAAGTTGACTCCTGCAAGTAAGATGGTAGCCTTCGTGAAATTCGACTGATTGAGAATGAAGTCTGGATTCAATGTTCGCCCACTAGGCTCGATGTAACGCCACCCGGCAAACAGCCCCTCTCCAAGTCCGGTTTTCGACACTTGCTTCATCTCACGCGAGGGAATGATGGCATCGGTATCGATGTTGATACGCAGCAAAGGCGCTGCCACGCCACGGTGAATCCGGAGCTTATCCATGGGCAATACCTCCAGCCACATCGCGCGGATCGGCCAGATACCCGGTCAGGGCGCTCGCAGCAACAGTCAACGGACTGGCAAGATGGCTGCGAGTTTGCGGGCCCTGACGACTTTCGAAATTGCGGTTGGTAGTACTCACAACACGTTCACGCAGGCCAAAACTCTCTCCACCCGCGAAAAAACACATGGAGCAGCCCGACTCGCGCCATTCGAACCCGGCATCCATAAAAACCTGGTCAAGCCCCTGTGCCTCGGCTTCGCGCTTGACCTGCGACGATCCAGGCACGCAAATGGCCTTGACTCCGCGGGCGACTCGCCGCCCGCGCAGAAGTTGCGCCGCTGCTTGCAGATCCGATAACCGGCTATTGGTACACGAGCCGATAAAGGCAGCATTGATCGGAACACTGGCCAGACTTTGGCCGGGTTGCAGGTCCATGTACGCTAACGCACGCTCCATGGCCGTACGTGAATGAGTGTCGGTTTCAAGACCCGGATCAGGAACGGCCGCGTTGATGGACACTGCATGCTGAGGGCTTGTCCCCCAAGTCACCATCGGGCCAATCGTCTGGCTGTCGACCACAATCTCGCGGTCAAAGTGTGCGCCATGATCGGTCTGCAGCGTGCTCCAGTGCTGCAACGCCTGAGTCCACATAGCGCCTTTGGGGGCGAAATGTCGCCCTTGCAGGTAGTCAAACACTGCTTGATCCGGCGCAATCAAACCGGTAAATGCAGAAAACTCCACCGCCATGTTGCATAGCGTCATGCGTGCCTCGACCGTCAAATTCCGCACCGCAGAGCCGGCAAATTCGACAGCGTGCCCGGCCGCCCCGCTGGCCGAATATTGCCCAATCAACCACAGCATCATGTCCTTGGCCGTGACACATTCAGGCAAAACCCCCTCAAATCGCACCCGCATGGACCGTGGCTTGGCCACGCGCAGTGTCTGGGTGGCAAGCGCATGCTCCGCTTCCGACGATCCGATTCCCCACGCCAACGCTCCGAAAGCGCCTTGGGTACAGGTGTGGCTGTCTGGACAGACCACCGTAGCGCCTGGCAGAACAATGCCCTGCTCCGGCGAGATCACATGCACGATCCCCTGATTGGGGTCGTTGACGTCAAAGAGCCTGATACCTGCGCGACCTGTTGTCTCACGAGTAGTTCGAATGAATTCTTGACCACCCGGCATAAGTGCCTTGTCGCTACGACCCGGCATGGTATCGACAATGTGATCCATGGTGCAGAAAGCAAGCTCGGGGTGACGTACCAGACGGCCATCATTTTCCAGTGTCTGCAGGGCAACACTGCCCGTTCTCTCATGCAAAAATACACGATCAATGTGCAGAAGGCTTGTATCCGTGTCCAGATCGGCCACTACATGCTGCATCCACAGCTTTTCGAACAAGGAACGCACCGGCATCACGCCTCTTCCGGCTTCGTGACGACCCCACTCTGAACCAACTCGGCTATCTCGGCCAGACTCAAACCGGCATCCTTTAGCACTTCATGGGTATGCTGCCCTGCCTGGGGCAGATCACGGTAAACACCGAGGCGTTGCCCCTGCATCTCGATCGGAAGGGACGGCAGTTTTGTCTTTCTTCCGTCGACAAGTGTGATCTCTATCAGTCCATTGGCGGCATTCAAGTGCTTGTCGTCAAACAGCTCCTCGGGTTTTGTGACGGGTGCGAACGGCAGGCCGATAGCTTCCAGTTGCGCCATCAGATCCGCCTTGGTCAGCTGACGAAACCGTTCGCGCAACACGCCCATGATGCGCTCACGCTGTTTTACACGCTCACCATTTTGATCCAGGGAACGATCACTGGCAAAACCCTGCAACCCAAAGGCTTCACAAAACTTGCGCCACTGCGTGTCACTCACTACACCAATGAACACCTGATCGTTGTCGGCGGTCTCGAAAATATCGTACACCGCCCACGCCGACAGGCGCTGCGACATCGGCGGTGCGGGCTTGCCAGTGACAGCATACTGAGCCATGTGCTGCCCCACCAGAAATGCAGTCGTTTCAAACAGCGAGGTCTTCACCTCCTGCCCAAGGCCAGTGCGGTGGCGTTGTTCTAACGCAGCAAGAATGCCGATGACGCCAAACATGCCGCCAGTGACGTCAATTACCGAGGCCCCTGCGCGCATGGGCTTGCCAGGTAGTCCTGTCATGTAGGCCAAACCCCCCATCATTTGCGCGACTTCATCAAGTGCGGTTCGCTGTTCATACGGCCCTTTCAGGAATCCTTTGGCCGAACAGTAGATCAGGCGGGGATGACGAGCAGAAAGCGTCGCATAGTCCCAGCCACTTTCTGCCATGCCGCCAGGGCGAAAATTCTCAATGAACACGTCGGCTCGGTCGATCAGTCTGTTGATCGCCTTTTTCCCCGCCTCTGCTGTGGTATCGATGCACAGACTGCGCTTGTTGCGGTTGTACATCGAAAAGTAACCGGCACCAGCGCCAGACAGGCGGCGCGTATTGTCGCCTTTGAGGGGCTCCACTTTGACAACGTCTGCACCGAGATCTGCCAAAATCACGCCCATCGTGGGCCCCATCACCATGTGTGTGAATTCGACAACCTTGATGCCATCCAGTGGCCGCGAAATCATTCCCATTGCCAGTATTTCCTAAAGCGCAATCACAGACCCATTGCCTGAGCATGGCTTCCTGGGATCAATGCAAAATCCTTGCCATCGAATTGGCACGCGTTGCACGACTGACACAAGGTCTACCGTAGAGATTTGCGAACAGTTGAAACAGCTGCGAAACATCACCAAAGAAACTGAAACATGTCGAAACACTTCGAACAGCCGCTCTCGCTAAAGTTTCTCAATGTGTGCAATGCCCGCTCAATCTGAGCGGCATGAATTCTGCTTGTTTGCACCCCGCAGGATGGAGGAAGCCGTGCTTTTTTGCACATTGGAGACATTGGGTGATGCTGTGCGCGAGACCGTGCGGGTATTTGCCAGACATTGAATTCAGAAATTTGCAACATCACTGCAAAGAACCCCACTGTGGGCGCCACGATGAAACGGTTTCTGTCTTGATACCGATTATTGGTAACGTGAAGAGGCTACACGATGATATTTTATGATTCCTTGAATTTCCTCCACATGCTCTTTTTTGTTTACTGGCTCGGTGGTGATCTGGGCACCTTTTACGCATCACGGTTTGTGCGCGACCCGAAGCTTTCCGTAGACGCAAGAGTGACAGCCCTGAAGATTATGGCGGGTGTTGATATGGCTCCACGCATTTGTATGCCGATGATTTTTGGTTTGGGAATCCATCTGGCATATTTGGAAACCGGTCTGGCGATTTCAAAGTCCGCTGTTGTTTTGGTTTGGTTCGTTAGTTTTTTATGGCTTGGACTGGTGTTTGCAGTACACAAAAAGACCGGTGACCCCATGGGTGCCAAGCTGGCGAAGTTTGATATTGGTTTTCGTGTGGTTCTTATTGCTGCAATGGTGGCGCTTGCCATGTATGGCTTTGCCACCGGAGAGGTTGTCAGATTTGACTGGATAGGGATAAAACTACTGATCATGGCGGCACTTGTGGCAGCGGGGTTGATGATCAGGGTCAACTTGACGCCGTTCGCGCCAGCGTTTGGAAAGTTGGTAACCAACGGGCCGTCGCAAGAGATCAATCAGGAAATCACGCTTTCACTGCGAAATTGCCTGCCCTGGGTATATCTGATCTGGATTGGACTGATTGTTAATGCAGCGATTGGTCTCAATATGTACAACCTTTTCCGGGGTTAACATCATTATGAAATCACTGGACCTGAACTTTTCCCCTTACGCATCGCGTGTTCGTATTGTAGTAAGGCTTAAACATTTGCCGGTGGCATTTGAATATCCGCAGTTGGGCCTGAAAACACCGGAATTCAAGACCGCTTTCCCACTCGGAAAAATTCCAATACTCGAATTGGACGATGGCACCTGCATCCCCGAATCATGGGCGATCATGGAGTATCTGGAGGAATCGTTTCCTGAGGTCCCATTAAGTCCCACCAATCCCTTGGCGCGCGCTCAAATGCGTGTTCTTGGGCGCTGCGCAGACCTGCATTTGGGACCGGCACTATTTCCTTTGTTCGTGCAATTAAAACGGCCGCAAAGAGATGCCGCTGCCATTGCACTGCAAATTGATGCCACACGCAATGAACTTGCCAAGTTGGGCCGGTTGCTGGAGGAATACGGACTGCCAGACTCCCGTTCGCTGCACTTGGGCGACATCGCGCTTGTGCCAACGATCTACTACGTGACCGCAGTACTGCCATTGTTCGGTGTCGAAGATCCGCTTGCCACTGCTCCGCTGGTTGCACGTTGGTGGTCGTTGGTAAGTGATATTGCTGATATAGCGCAGACCTTGAAGGAAATTGATGATGGGTTTCGCGGTTTTCTTAAGCAGAGCTGATTATCCTTAGCTGTGTTATGTATGAACTTCGGCACAAGTCTTGAACATGGCATGAACATACAGCCGATGGTTAACAAAAAAGAAATGCTGTGAAAACATTCAACCTTCAGGCCTGCTCAGTAGTATTTGAACCAGGCAATGACAACTAACCTGAGAGGCTTTCATGAAATCTTCCATCATACTTTTTGGAATGGTGCAGGCTCTGAGACTTGCAGCAACTGTGTACCCGGAGTTTTCGCAGCGGCTGAAGCTGCGTGATATTACTGCGCAATTCAAGCTGAAAGACAACTCGGAAGGTCGCTGGATAAGCATCAAGAAAGGGAAGATACATTCCAGAACAGGCATACTCGAAAACCCGGACTTATCCATTGTTTTTCAGAGTAGCGCCATCGCAGAAGAGTTTCTGACCCCACCGTTTAATCAATTGACGCGGATTGATGCGGCGAAGAATTTCAAAGTGTGCATAGAAGGCTCTGACGAGTTGGCGGTGTGGTTTATGACCACGCTCAACCGTATGCAGACGCTTAGCTGGAAAAGTGGTACCGACGTCGGTGATGGTGTCGTGCGATATACCAGCGGCACGAACGGAGGCCCGTTATTTGTCTATGTGAAGGACGGCAAGATTCTGAGAATTACCCCGGTGGAATTCGATGAGGACGACGCTGCTTCTTGGTCCATCAAAGCACGGGGCAAAACATTCACGCCGCCAAGGCGCACGACATTGGCTGCCCATGGTATGGCGCAAAAATCGATGGTCTATTCAAAAGATCGTCTTTTGTATCCCATGAAGCGAGTGGATTTTGACCCCGATGGAAATCGAAATGTACAAAACCGCGGGATATCCGAATTCGTTCGCATCTCATGGGAAGAAGCGCTTGACATCGTTGCAAAGGAAATACAACGCGCCAAACGCAAAGGTCCTGGGGCAGTTCTGGTGTACCACGGGGGCCACCACCAGTGGGGAAATCTTGGGCATTATTTAAGCGCTTTTAACCGATTTTTTAATCTTATCGGCTGTAGTCGTGTGCACAACAACCCCGACAGTTGGGAAGGCTGGTATTGGGGCGCGATGCATCACTGGGGCAACAGCATGCGCCTCGGTGTGCCGGAGTCTTACGGAACGGTTGAAGACTGCCTCAAGGAAACGGAGATGATCGTATTCTGGTCCAGCGACCCTGATGCCACCTATGGTTACGAGGGAACGATACGACGTGAATGGGCCAAACAGCTTGGTATCAAGATGGTCCATATTGATCCCTACCTTAACCATACCGCAGCCTTGCTGGGCGGTAAATGGATCGCGCCAAAGCCAGGTACTGATGCTGCCTTCGCGCAAGCACTTTGCTATATCTGGATCACAGAAAATCTGTATGACAAATCATTTGTAGAAAATCGAACGACGGGGTTTGAGGAGTGGAAAGATTATGTTCTGGGGACG
>CAJBVC010000965.1 GCA_903958915.1 uncultured beta proteobacterium | reverse complement strand
TGTACCGGCCATGACGCTGGCGGTTTTGCTCTCCATCGACACACTGAAGACCTGTCTGGTGATCGACGCCATGACCAATAGCAACCACCAGTCCAACCGGGAACTCATCGGGCAGGGCGTGGGCAATATGGCCTCATCACTGGTGGGCGGAATTCCCGGCGCTGGAACCATGGGTGCCTCATTGATCAATATCTCCAGCGGCGGCACGACCAAGATGTCCGGCATGGTCACCGGCGTGGCGTCACTGTTGGCACTGGTCGTGTTGGCACCGCTGATAGCCTGGGTGCCGGTGGCGGCTTTGGCCGGTATTCTGATCGTCACCGGCTTTCGAATGATCGATCGGCACAGCCTGGCATTTTTCTATACCCCGGCCACCCGGCTGGATTTCATGGTGATCCTGTCAGTCATCCTGGTGGCGTTGTTTGGCAACCTGATAGCAGCCTCCGGGGTTGGTGTTGCGCTGGCCATCCTTCTGTTTATTCGGGAACAAACCCGCAGTTCAGTGATTCGCAGCCGTATCGACGGGCTGGACATCTTTGCGCGCCGCAACCATGGACCGAGCCCGTTTGCTGCGCCAGAGCCCACCGGGTACGAGGCGGTGGTATTCGAGCTGCAGGGCAGCCTGTTCTTCGGTACCGCCAGCCAGTTGCATGCAGCATTGGAGCCGGAAACCAGCACGCGCAAATATGTCATTCTGAACATGCACCGCGTACAGTCGCTGGACGTGACAGCGACGCATGTGCTGGAACAAATCAAGGACCAGCTCGAGAAGCACGATGCTTTCCTGGTGTTTTGCGGTATACCCAAGGGGCTCCCAAGCGGCCTCAAGATGAAGCGCTTTCTGAAGGAGACGGGGGTCGTTCGCCCCACCAACAAGGCGTTCGCGTTTCGCCAACTCGAGGATGCGCTCAAGTGGGTCGAAGAACGTGAGAACCCATTCTGTCCGGTTGATTTTTCTGGACCACAAATCGTGGAGTTGCCGGCGATGCCCTTGCTAAAGGGTGTCTCGACGCAAGCCCTGGAAGCACTGGTTCAGATGGCTCAGCTGCGCACCGTCCGCACTGGCAAGAAGTTGTTCAAGCACGATGCTGCAGACGATTGCCTTTATCTGGTGCGCAAAGGGCAACTGAGCCTGGAGTTGGGACACGGAAAAAAGAGCCATCTGCAATTGGCCTATGTCGGGCCGGGAGACGTGTTCTGCGGCAATGGTTTCTACAAGAACGGTCCTGCCACAGCGGAGGCCATCGCGGTGCTTGAGACCGAAGTCTATGCACTGAGCCGAGCGCAATTCGACACCCTGGCAGCAGAATTTGGCGCGCTTGCGGTGCGCTTGATGGATGCACTGGCAAGCAATGCCACCAGTCAGCTTGCCAACGCAACCTCGCAGTGGCAGGATTCGCGTCTGTGAGTTGATGCGACGTTACGCGACTTCGGCAATCAGCTCGATTTCCACACAGGCGCCGAGCGGTATCTGTGCGACACCGAAAGCGCTGCGTGCGTGGGCGCCTTTTTCGGGGCCAAAGATTTGACCAATCAGTTCACTGGCGCCGTTGGTCACCAGATGCTGCTCAGTGAACTCGCCCGTGGAGTTGACCAGTGACATCAACTTGACGATGCGTGTGACGCGGTTGAGGTCGCCCACTGCCGCGTGCAAGGTACCGAGCAGATCAATTGCAATGGCGCGGGCGGCGGCTTTCCCTTCTTCGGTGGTCAGGTTCTTGCCCAGTTGACCGACCCAGGGCTTGCCATCTTTCTTGGCAATGTGCCCGCTCAGAAAGACGAGCTTGCCGGTCTGGACAAAGGGTACGTAGGCTGCCGCTGGTACAGCAACCGGTGGTAGGGTGATGCCCAGGTTGTCGAGTGTGGTGTAGATATTCATCGGGTTTGGCTTTGTGATTGGCTCTGCGATTGCGAACCGGATTGTGACTGACTTTGTGATTGTGACGAATTGGGGTTCGGTGCGCCAAAACCGTTGGTGTCATAGACCCCGTAGGGCTCGACCGTCACACCGACCGTCAAGGTGTGGTGCGCGCCACCGTGGATGACGCCCCGGATGGGCGACACGTCGGCAAAATCACGTCCCACCGCAAGGGTGACATAGTCTTCACCGGGGCTGCCCCATCCGTCGCGGTTGTTGGTTGGATCAAAATCGTGCCATCGCTCGGATGCTGTGGTGCCATCCAGATCTGGCAGATAGACCGAAGCCCAAGCATGCGACGCATCGCCGCCAATCAGGCGGGTCTCACCGGGTGCGGGCTGGGTCAGCAGGTAGCCACTGACGTAGCGTGCTGGAAGTCCGAGCGAACGCAGGCATGCAACCATGATGTGGGCAAAGTCCTGGCAAACACCCTTGCGCTGGGCCAATGCCTGGCGTGCGGGTGTATTCACCTGGGTGCTGTGGGTCTCGTAGGCCATTTCGTGGTGGATGCGATGCATCAGGTCGCGCGCGGCGAGCAACAACGGGCGACCCGGCGCAAAGCTGGTCCGTGCGAAATCAGAGAAGTCCGAGTGTCGCGCCGCGTGCGGCGAGGCAAACACGAATTCTGCTGCGGCGTCAAATGGCGTGCGTGCGCTGTATTGCAAACGGTTGCGTACCGTCTCCCACCGGATGTCACTGGGGCTTTCGGCGCAAGCCCGTGTGGCCACAATACTGGTGGCGGTCACCTGCAATTGGGTATGGGCGTATTGCAGCGCAAAAAACTGTCTGGCATTGCCGTAAACGTCGGTACTTGCAAGTTGTTGCGCAGGCTCGGGAGACACGTGCAGCCGATGTCCCAGCAATTGCTGGCGTGGCGTCGATAAGGGTTGCAAGTAGGCGATATGCAGGGCAACACTGACAGCTGGCGTGTAGTCGTAACGTGTTTCGTGCGTGACCTGAAGCTGCATCACGCCCCCAAACTGCGTCCGCCATCACCCGAATGGGTGAAATACAGTGCGCCGATCTCTTCCGAGACCTGGTATGCCGCTTCGCCGCAATCGAGCAGTGCCTCAATGAGTGCCTCGAAACACCCCTGGTCGTTCGGACTTGCCAGGCAGTCAAGCTGCCACTGGCCCGGATCGGGCACACTGTAGGAGAGCAAACTGAGCTGGTTCGGTTCGCTGCCGGCCAACTTGGCCAGTCGACCGCGCAGCGTGTGGGCCACCCAGGCGAGTGAGCGGGGATTGTCGCGGTCCAGCACCAGCAAGTCCACCAGCGCCGCCATATCCCGGCTTTGCTGGTACTGGGCTTGAAAGGTGATGCTGCTGTCGAATAGCGCGACCATGGATTCGAACCCGCCGTTGTACAACACGGACTGGGTCTCCAGGCCATTGCGCAATGCCGACGAAAGAAATCCCAGGCGTTCGATGTGGCGCCCGATGCTTAAAAGACGCCAGCCGTCGTCCCGGGTCATCCGGTCGGTCTGCAAGCCCGTCATGGCGACCAGATGTTCGCTGGCCGCTTTGAGCGCCGTCATGGCCTGCAGCGCGGAATAGTCGGACGTCGCCATGTGCAGGGCGCAGCTTTCAAAGAAGTTTTCTTCTGCGCGTTGCATCAGGCTCCAGTGTTCCTGTGACAGGCGTTCACGCACCGCCGCGCCGGCCAGACGCACCGCACGCAGGTTGTAGCCGACACTGGTGGCCTGATCGCTCGACCCCAGGTTAGCGATCAACGAGCGTTCAAACACCCGGCGCGCCTGTGGCGCCGATGTCAGCACTGGCACGCCCGGAAGCACCAGCGTATTGATCACCGCCATGCGCCCAAGCCAGGTCAACAGCGGCTGCAGCGACTGGTCTTCGCCGTTGAGTACTTCCAGTATCAGTCCTGCCAAACGCACAGAATTTTCTGCCCGCTCGCTGTAGCGTCCGAGCCAGAACAGGTTTTCGGCGGCACGGCTGGTGACCAGCCGCTTGCGTTGCGCCAGCGCGGTTGGCGTCAATGCCGGCTGCAAGAGGGAGGTCTTGTCGACATCACCGTCTGTCATGGCCCAGACATCGGCGCTGCTGCCACCATATTGCATCGAGGCGACATCGGCACTGCCACCGGCGACTCGGGCCAGTCCCCCAGGCAAGACGCGCCAGGACTGGGGGCCTTGTGAAACCGCAAACACCCGCAGCATCACGGAGCGTGGCACCACCGTGCCGCCCAGGCTGTCGCTGCTCCAGGTGGGCATCTGTGACAACGGCAGGTAGGCCTGTACGGTGTGGATGTCTGGCTGCGCGGCGATACGTTGCGCCCACGAGTCGTGATCGGACGTGGCGAGTGTGCGCCCCAGAACCGCATCAAAACTGCCGTGGATGGTCGAGCCTGGATACGTGGGTTTGACGGTGTGTTCAGCAAGATGTGGCAAGACCTCTTCCAGGGCCGAGTGTTCGCCACACCACCAGGTGGGAAGTGCTGGCAATTGCAACTCCTCTCCCAGCAAATGTTGCGAAAGTGCCGGCAGGAAACCGAGCAGCGCCGGGGACTCCAGAAATGCTGAACCGGGTGCATTGGCCACCAGCACATTGCCAGCGCGAATCGCCTGCAAAAGACCTGGCACACCCAGGGTGGAGTCGGCGCGCAGTTCCAGCGGATCGAGAAACTGGTCGTCCAGCCGCTTGAGCAGGCCGTGCACGGGCACCAGGCCACGCAAGGTCTTGAGAAACAGCCGCTGGTCCCGCACAATCAGGTCATTGCCTTCGACCAGGGTCAGCCCCAGGTAGCGCGCCAGATAGGCGTGCTCAAAGTAGGTCTCGTTGTAGGGTCCCGGCGTGAGTAGTGCAATGTGCGCGTCCTGTCCTGCTGAGCACATGCTCTTCATGCTGTCAATCAGGGCACGGTACGTGGCCGCGACACGTTGAACGTGCAGGTTTTCGAAACTTTGCGGGAAAAGTCGGGACACGGCGAGCCGGTTTTCCAGCAGGTAACCCAGTCCCGATGGCGCCTGGGTGCGCTGCGATACGACCCACCAGTTGCCGTCGGGTCCGCGTGCCAGATCAAAGGCCGCTATGTGCAGGTGTGTGCCGCCCACCGGTTGCACGCCGTGCATGGAGCGCAGATAGCCCGGATGACCATGGACCAGAGCGGGTGGCAGCAAGCCTTGGGCCAATAGCTCCTGGGGCCCATAGACGTCGGCCATCACCCGGTCGAGCAGACGCACACGCTGGGCC
>CAJBVC010000964.1 GCA_903958915.1 uncultured beta proteobacterium | reverse complement strand
TGAAGACACTCAGCCACTCGGGTCCTCCTTGGGCCAGCGTGGTGGCCCAATGCAAAGAGTCACCGCTGCCGAGCCCTTGGCTCTTGTCTGGCATTCCAACAGGCGCTGCGATTATGCAGAGGGCACCGTCAAGTATTTGAGCCTAAGTCACTCTGCCAAAGGTGGGACCGCAACCGTTGCTCTGCATAACTGGGTCCTCTACATGTGCCCTTGAACTAAACCGCTGACGCGGTGGTTGGTCCTCCCAGGCGTCCACCGCGCTGATTTTCGAGGCATGACTTGCGTTCAGGCGAAGTAAGGCAAACCCTTTGATCCGGGGAATATTCCCCGCTTCCAAGGAGATCTGTCATGACCCCTCTGCGTAAACGCATGCTCGATGCCATGGTGCTGCGCGGTTTTGCCCAACGCACCCAAGAGACTTACCTGGGTGCCGTCATACGAATGGCACAACACCACGACTGCAGTCCGGACCTGCTCAGTGACGAGCAGGTGCAAGCGTATTTGCTGTACCTTCTGCAGACGCGTCACCGATCCCGCTCCACCGTCAACCTGACCTCATGCGCGATGCGATTTCTGGTGTGCGACGTGCTGGGCCAAACCGAACGACGCGTGCAAATCCCCCTGGGGCGCAGCCCACAGCGCCTGCCCGAATTGTTGTCCCGTGCTGAGATAGCTAATCTTTTGGGGTCGCTGACCTCAATCAAAGCACGCACCTTCCTGATGACAGCCTATGCCAGTGGCTTGCGTCTGAGCGAGCTATGCCATCTGCGCGGCTGCGATATCGACTCTGCCCCCGACCGTATGTGCATCCGAGTCGTGCAGGGCAAAGGCGCAAAGGACCGCTACAGCCTGCTCACGCCTGACCTGCTCGAACAATTGCGACTGTACTGGCGTACCTGTCGGGTTGGCGCCAGAGCCGACGACTGGGTGTTTACGCGCCGCAGCGACCCATCGCAGCCGTTGGACCGTGGGAGTGGCCAGTATTACTACTACACGGCTCGCAGCGCTGCTGGCATCACCAAGGAAGGCGGCATCCATTCGCTTCGCCATGCGTTTGCCACTCACTTACTGGAAGCCGGAGTGGATCTGAGTGGAATCAGCAAATTGATGGGACACGCCCAATTGAGCACCACCAGCCGCTACTTGCAGATGGCCCGTCCGGGCCACTTTGCGGGCGACTCGGCGCTGGCACTACTGTCTCAGTTACCTCCAGCGGGGGCGCCCAAGACCTGAGATTGGCGCGTCATGAGCGCCACCTTGGCCGATGCGCTGCACCAGTTTGGCCCGGCGTATCTGGCAAAGCGCATCCTGAGTACCGCGCAGGCCAAAGCCTGGCGGGCTATTGCGGCATGTCGCACCAGTGCGCTGGGTGGCCAACGCCTTGACTGCGACACGTGCGGGGATAGCCACTGGCAATACCACTCCTGTCGGCATCGCTGCTGTCCGCAGTGCGGAACAAGGGCCAAGGAAGCCTGGCTGCAAGGTAGATTGGCTGAGGTGTTGGCGGTGCCCTATGCGCATTTGGTATTCACCTTGCCCCACAGTCTGAACGCTCTGTATGGCGCGCATCCACGTTGGGTGATTGACACCTTGTTTACCTGCACGGCACAAACACTCGCAGAGTTTGCTGCCAACGATAAGTGGATGGGAACAACAGGTGGAACGCCCGCCTTCAGCTTGGTGTTGCACACCTGGACGCAAGACTTGCGGCTGCACGTTCACCTGCACGCGGTGATGGCGTGTGGGGTGCTCGACGACGATGGGCGCTGGATCACGCCCACACGCAGACCCGACTATCTGTTTCCAGTGCAGGCGTTGTCCACGGTGTTTCGGGGCAAGTTCATGACCGCGCTGGCATTGGCGCACGAGAACGGCCAAATTCAACGTGACCCACAAGGCCAAGGGCTCGGTTGGCGCGCTCGGCAAAAGCAACTCTACAAACACAGCTGGGTGGTGTATGCCAAGACCCCACTGGGTGGCCCAGCCCAAGTACTGGAGTACCTGAGCCGCTACACGCACCGAACGGCCATCAGCAATGAACGTATGCGCTCGGTCGATGACCGCGAAGTGGCGTTCAACGTGCGAGCTGATGACAGGGGTACCAAGCGGCTCATGCGACTGCAGGGCGAGGAGTTTGTACGTCGCTTCATGCTGCATGTGCTACCCACCGGAATCAAACGCATCCGCCACTACGGGGTGTTAGCCTCAAGCTGCAAACGGGTCAAACTTGATGCAGCGCGTTTGGCGTTGCAGATGCCGGCCATCAACTCACAGGCAATAGAGTCGGCGCAAGCCTTCATGGCACGAGTAACCAAGATGGACGTACTGCTGTGCCCGTGTTGCAGGATTGGCAAGCTCCATGTCACCGCGACGTTGCAAGGCCAGGGACAGTTGCCAGCACCTGGCGCCACACGGTCCAAGCACAACCGGGGACCCCCGTGATGTTGGGCCCGCTTTATCGGCTCTGCAATGCACAGCGTATCGCAACGCTGGGGGCAACTCTGGTCGCCCCAAAGTCAGTGACCTTCGCGCGTCAACCAAAATACCTCCGTCACGCCATAACTGCAAGTGTCTTTACGGACTATGGGGGGTGCCGCAGATGCATTTGCACGCAAGCCCCACTCCCAACTTGATCCGTCGGGTGCGGTGAAGCTTTCAATCCCCTATCGCCACCGTCTGTCGTGGCGGTTCAGTCCAACCCGGTTTATCTGACGCCGTTCAGCGGCACTTCCTTTAGCCGGCAATGCAGCGGCGACAGATAAACGCTATCCGTTATGCCGCAAAGCACGCAGACGACTAGGGACTCGACACAACATGAAAAATCAATCTGTTCAGGCGCTGCTTGAAGACATCCGTCTTGTGAGCGAACAAAACTATGAGATCGTCGAGGCCGTCCGAGCCTTGGCACAGAAGACTTTTGAAAAAACTTCGGAAGAGGTTAAGTACGGCGGCATCCTGTTTAGGTCGGGAGTTCAATTTGGTGGGGTCTTCGCCTACAAAACGCACGTAACCGTCGAATTCGGGAACGGCGCAAAGATCACTGACACTTTCGGGTTTCTTGAAGGGTCGGGAAAGGGGCGTCGGCACGTCAAGTTGATGTCTGTCGCTCAGATCAAGGACAAAAAGTTGGCTCAATACTTATCGCTTGCTCTGCAGGCCTCCAAACAGGACGACTCATGAAACTAGGCTACACAATAATCTACGTTCCCAACGTCGCTGAATCGTTGTCGTTCTTTGAAAGTGCATTCGGCTTATCACGCCGTTTTTTGCATGAGTCGGGCGACTATGGCGAACTTGAAACGGGAGAAACAACGCTCGCCTTTGCATCGCACGAGCTTGGGAATGCGAACTTTCCAACGGGTTTTGTCGCTGCAAGTGAATCTAGCAAGCC
>CAJBVC010000963.1 GCA_903958915.1 uncultured beta proteobacterium | reverse complement strand
CCAAAGCAGGCTCGCACAGGATCCATCCGTGCTCTACAGAACGAGCGCCCCAATTCGGTTCAATGGAATTAAAAAGAAGTCGGCGGGTTCAACCGGGAAACTTGGATGACAGGCTATCGACACCGGAATTAAACGGAAACTGAAAGCCGTTCACAGCTGGTCGTGCTTGAAAAGCGGCGTGCCTGTAAAACCGATAAACGCCGCATTGGGTAGCGCCATACGCATGTTGCGCGCCAGCTTGCCCGACTGGGTGCGGTGCGCTTCGTCGGACACTACGATGATGTCGTCGCGCTCGCTGTAGGGTGCGTCAGGTGCAACCTCCAAGTTGAACTTGTGGATCAGGCTGAAAACATACCGGTGGTTTTCCGAAAGCAGCCGCTGTAGCTCTTTGCCCGAGCTGGCCCGGGGTGTCTCTTCGTCGGCCACACCACAGCCCACAAAGGTCTTGTAAATCTGGCTGTCCAGATCGTCGCGGTCGGTCATCAGCACAAAGGTGAAGTTGCCAGGCAACGTGCGCCGCACCTTCTCGGCAAAGAAGGCCATCGAATACGACTTGCCGCTGCCCTGCGTGTGCCACACCACACCCAGGCGGCCCAAGTCCGGGTGGGCACGCTCAATGATTTGCAGGTACTGTGGCACAGGCTCGGCAGCTAATGGATAGTCCACCAAATTGTCATTGGCTGCCTTGCCGGTCTCGGTATACGGCAACTCTATGGTGCGATGGGTCAGGCGTTTGCCGGTGGGGAATTCGCGCTTCAACGCTTCTTGCCGCACTACGGAAGCAACCGCCTGGTTGACACCCAGCATCTGGTGGTTACGCGCCACCACCTTACGCACAGAACCGGCCTTGCTGGCATCGAACAAGATGAAGTTTTCCAGAATGTCCAGCAGCCGGTCCTTGGCCAACATGCCGTTCAGCAGCACTTCAGCGGCCACGTTGCCGACGTCGGCCTCGTGCAAGCGCTTCCACTCGCCAAAATGCTCCCAGGTGCTGGTGATGGAGCCAAAGCGGGCGTTGTGACCGTTGCTAACGATCAAAAAGGCGTTGTGGTGAAAGGCATGGGCCACGACGTTCTCGTCCATGTAGTCGCGCAGGTTACCGTCAAACCCGGCCCTGATGTTTTTGTAAACCGCCTTCAGCTCAATGAACACCAGCGGAAGGCCATTCACAAAACACACCAGGTCAGCGCGTCGGTTGTAGTTTGGGGTGCGCAGGCCGGTAAGTTTGAGTTCACGCACCACCAGAAATCGGTTGTTGGCTGGGTTGCGAAAGTCGATCACTTCAGCCTGCGCGTGGCTCAATTGCCCCTGCACATTGCGATAGCTCACTGGCACACCGTCACGGATCAGCGCATGAAACGCCTGGTTGTGCTGCAACAGCGAACGAGAAAAGTCATGGTGCGTCAGTCTGGCAATAGCCTCTTCAATGGCCTGGGCCGGTAGCTTCGGGTTGAGCGCGACCAGCGCCGAGCGCAAGTCCCGCACCAGCACCGCGTCGCGCTCGCTGGTGCGGCCCAAGGTGCCAGTGGGGCCAAAGGTTTCCTGGTTCCAGGCATAGACGCTGTCCCAGCCCAGGGTATGTTCCAAATGCTCGGCAAAGGTGGCCTGCACCAGGCGGTCTTCGCTGTTGATGTCGGTGTAGGCCATGGCGTCTATCGGCCAGAGCAAAGAGCCATAAAGGACAAGGTCAAAGCCTGTCCTTTATAAAAACCATTACAAATCAACCACTTAAAACTCATGCACGGCTTAATGCCATTCTTTTTCATGAAACTTCTCTCCCTTTTGTCCTTTAGAAATCAAACTCCCACCCGGTAACGCCGCCAGCGCCGCTCGCCTGAATAGGCAACCTCATTGGTATTCAACAAATTGT
>CAJBVC010000962.1 GCA_903958915.1 uncultured beta proteobacterium | reverse complement strand
GCTTCTCGGAGAACGCCATGTTCATCAAGATGCGCGAACCGGGCTACGAGAACACACCCTTCAAGGCCATCGTGCAGGAGATGTTCTCGTACTGCGACGGCTGCACCATGAGCGCCAAGAAGGACGGCATGGTCAACATCGGCGGCTTTATCGTGCTGCGCAGCGACGAGTGGATGGACGCCGCGCGCAATGTGCTGATCATGACCGAGGGTTTTCCCACCTACGGTGGCCTGGCCGGGCGCGACCTCGAAGCATTGGCGGTGGGTCTGGTCGAGGGCATGGAAGAAGACTACCTGCGTTACCGTCTGCGCACCGCCGAATATCTGGGAGAACGATTGGAAGCTTCGGGCGTTGGCTTTGTCAAACCCACGGGCGGCCACGCCGTCTATATCGACGCCAAGACCGTGCTACCCGATATGCCGATTGAACAGTACCCGGCCTGGGCACTGTGCAATGCGCTCTACCTGGAAGGCGGCATTCGCGGTGTGGAGATCGGCTCGGTGATGTTTGGCAAACGTCTGCCAGACGGTGCCGAGACCTACCACAGCATGGAACTGGTGCGACTGGCCTTCCCCCGACGCATGTACACCCAGTCCCACTTCGACTATGCCGCCGAGGTAATCGACGAGGTCAAGCAAAAGGCGGCCAGTATCCGTGGTGTCAAGATCACCAAGCAGCCGCAGTTTTTGCGCCACTTCACTGCAGAGTTTGCCTGGGCGGGTGACTGATTATCGGAGGCTTCGGCGCGCCTGGACGGCCCCTGACAGCGCTTCCAGGCACCGCAGCGAATCGTCCCAGCCCAGGCAAGCGTCTGTGATGCTTTTGCCGTACTCCAGCGCCTGCGGCTGGTCCTTGCCCGGGGTGAATTTTTGCGCGCCAGCCAGAAGATGGCTCTCCACCATCACGCCAAAAATGCTGCGTGATCCACCGGCAATCTGGGTGGCAATGTCCTTGGCCACCTCGACCTGCTTTTCGTGCTGCTTGCTGCTGTTGGCGTGGCTGCAGTCCACCATGAGCGTGGTCGGCAACTTGGCTTTCTCCAGGTCCTTGCAGGCGGCGGCCACACTGGCAGCGTCGTAATTAGGAGCCTTGCCGCCACGCAAAATGACGTGGCAGTCGCGGTTGCCGTTGGTTTGCACAATCGCAACCTGGCCATTCTTGTGCACCGACAGAAAGTGGTGTCCACCAGCGGCGGCCTGAATGGCGTCGGTCGCAATCTTGATATTGCCATCCGTCCCGTTTTTGAAGCCAATCGGTGCCGACAGGCCGGAAGCCAGTTCGCGGTGCACCTGACTCTCGGTGGTGCGCGCGCCAATAGCGCCCCAGGCAATCAGATCGCCCAAATACTGGGGTGAAATGACATCCAGGAATTCACTGCCCGCAGGCAGCCCCAGACGGTTGATTTCGATCAGCAGTTGGCGGGCAATGCGCAAGCCCTCGTCGATGCGAAAGCTCTCATCCAGGTAGGGGTCGTTGATCAAGCCTTTCCAGCCCACCGTGGTGCGCGGCTTCTCGAAGTAGACCCGCATCACGATTTCCAGCGTATCGGCGTACTTGGTGCGCTGTTCTTTCAGTCGGCGCGCGTAGTCCAGTGCTGCACCGGGGTCATGGATCGAGCAGGGACCGATCACCACCAGCAGGCGGTCGTCTTTGCCGGCCATGATGTTGTGGACGCTGCTGCGTGTCCGGGAGATCAGTGTCTCGACGGCAGACCCCTGGATGGGGAAAAAGCGGATC
>CAJBVC010000961.1 GCA_903958915.1 uncultured beta proteobacterium | reverse complement strand
TTGGGCTTTTCATGAACACTGACACCATGCCGCCAATGGCTCCCATGATGACGATCACCATGATCAGTTCGACCAGGGTGAAGCCGCGGTGTCGATAGCGGTTGGGTGCGGATTTCATCGTGCGGCTGCCTCCCACGGGCTGACAACCGGCACGGTCAAATCGTCAAAGTGCTTTATGTTGCGCGTGGCCAGGGTTGCGCGCCGCGCCATGGCAATGCCGGCAATGAAAGTGTCGCGCATGTCGACCGGGCGACCCCGCGCTTTGCGCGCTGCAGCCAACGCAGCGGCCTCAGAAGCAGCGTTGGCGTCAAACAGCAATACCCTGTTCTCCAGGTCGTCTTGCAGGATCTGCTCGAAGCGGGCCTGGAGCAGCGTTTTGCGCTGCCCTGCAGGGAGCAACTCGAGTCCGTAGCGGGCTTCGAACAGGGTGATGCTGGTAATCCAGATCGATTCGGCCGACTGATCATCCAGCCATGACACCACCTTCGGTTCTGCCGGACTTTGCATCAAGGCCGACAACACGTTGGTGTCCACAATGACCATGACTAAAAGCCCATGGGCGCTATGCGTTGCCCGCGCAGTTCGGGTAGGGGCTCGGCCAGACCTGCATCGGCGAAACGTGCGGCGATGCGCGAACCCAATTTGGGTCGGACTTGCGTTGGTGTACGCACGGCGCGGCGCAAGATCTGACGCACCTCCTCTTCCATGCTCCATCCGTGCTCACTGGCACGAGCCTTCAACCCGGCTTTGACGTCTTCTTCAATATTGCGAACGACTACTTGTGCCATGTAACCTCCAAATCCAGACGGCGAAATGAATATGATATCGCGATATCAACCACTTTGCCCAGCGGCTCTTATCCTCATGGCAGCGGGCACGATGGTGACAGGTCACATGCGCGGTAACCGGTCAGGCTGAGGGTGCCTTGGGGGCCAGTTACCGACACCACAACCACTTTGACTGCCACGGAGTTCAGTGTGGTACTGGTTACCGTCACTGCGGGGGAGATGTTGTAGCTGCCCAAACCGTCGACCAGCGTCGGAACGGCATCTGGCTGCACGATGCCTGCGGTCGTGTTGTAGCCAGCGTAGTCGTCCACACAGTCGTACAGGTTGCGGGCTCCCCCGGACGAAAAGCCGGTCGCCGTACTTCCAGTGGGCTTGGCGTAGTCCTTCAGCAAAATCTCCTCCAGCAGCGACTCGGCAATCGCAACCGTTTGCTTGCGGATCATCGGGTCGGCACTGGATTTCACCACCGTGTTCATGACAGAAAGAATGCCGGCCAGGCCGGCAGCCACCACCACGATGAAGATGATGAGTTCGATCAGCGTGAAGCCGCGCTGGCGGACGCTGCAGGAGTGCCTAGTCATGCACGTACCCTGTGGATGCTTCCACCACCACATCGGCAGCGTTGTCGATCTTGATGTTCTGTGTGGCCATCGCCGCGCCCGACGAGTTGATCGGCCGACCCAGCCCATCAAAGTTGAAGTCGACTGGGGGTGTCGTGGTGTTGTAAGTCACGCCGGACCTGGCGGTGATGGTTGGCGACCCGTTTGGACCCGTCAGAGCCGCTGCGGTCGCACAGTTGTAGGTTGAAGCGGCCGAAGCCATGGTCAGCGTGGCAGATGTGCTGGTGAAGGCCACGCACACCGTACGCCGCTGCGCAATGGCTGCTTTCTGCGCGTAGCGCAGCAATCCCAGCGTTTCGTCGTGGAAACCGCGGGCGTAAAAGTCGTTGCTGTTGAACATGCGCGGTGCGGCATAAACGGCGAGCACGCCCAGAATGACGATGACCATGATGAGTTCCACCAGTGTGAAGCCGCGCAAACCCTTCGGCACCACCCGACGATGCGCGCGCGCTGCACAGCGGGAATATCGGAGGGTCATGGGATCTGGCGCATTTGCTACTATTTTAGTAGCTGCTCACGCAATGTCTACGGGCGAAATGGGCACATTTGGCAGAAATGTAACGTCTTCGTACACAGCATCCTGCGTCAGACTGGCGCCCACCGATTCCAGCGACAAGGGCGCACCCGCAGCCAGCACTTCATGCTTTAAGGCACCATCGGCGCCTCGGCGGTAGACCTCGATGTGGCGCCTGTCCTGGGCGATCAGCACGTACTCACGCAGACTGGGCAGGGTGCGATAGGCCAGCAGCTTTTCACGCCGGTCGGTGCTCTCGGTGGTTGGCGACATCACCTCAATCACGGTGCTGGGTTGCTCCTTGTAGTGGCTGTGTGCATCCGCCGGGTTGCAGACCACCATCACGTCGGGGTAGTAGAAAGCGTTCCACTCTGCCACGCGCAGTTTCATGTCGGCAATGAAAACCCGGCATGGCCCGCCACGCACCAAGCTATGCGACCCGGCGAAGACATTGCCGGCGATCAGGTTGTGCGCCTCGCCGGCACCGGCCATTGCGTAGACCTCACCGTCGACATACTCATGGCGAATGCCGCCGCTTTCCTCGGCACTCAGGTAGTCTTCGGTGCTGGGTTTGGGCTGGTAGGCGTGTTGCATGGCGTTACTTTGCAATTGGTTGACTGGCAGTCAGTCTGTGAGATCGAAGGGGTTAATCCTTTTGATATTACCGCGTGCTGGTCACAAGCGCCTAGCCCCCGGCAGCAAATCCCAGGGGCAGATGCACCTGCCTTGTATTCGCATTGACGATACAGAGTTGTATACTAATTTTCTATACAGAGGAGTATCCCTATGTCTAACACCCAAGCCAATGAGGCAGTGTCCATCAACATCCGAGCAAAGGTTAGACAGCGCGACTTGATTGACCAGGCCGCGGACCGCTTGGGCCGCAGTCGGTCAGACTTCATGCTGGATGCTGCGTGCCGCGAGGCCCAAAATGTCTTACTCGACCAGGCGTTCATTACTGTGGAAGGCGAAACCTTTGCCAAGTTCCAACAACTATTAGACGCTCCACTGCCACCCACCGACAAGTTGCGCCGCCTGCTCAGTACGCCAGCGCCCTGGGAGAAATGACTTTGCTGATGCTAAAGGCTCCAACACCCATTGATGCAAGCCATCTGCATTCGACATTCGACAGCGGCGAACCGCACCTGGACGAGTGGCTGAAAAAACGCGCGCTCAAAAACCATGCCTCGGGCGCATCGCGCTGCTTTGTGCTCTGTAATGGCGAGCAAGTCATTGGCTACTACAGCCTGTCTGCGGGAGCCATCAGCCATGCGGCATCGCCCAAGGCTTTGCGGCGCAACATGCCTGATCCGTTGCCCGTTTTGTTGCTGGGACGTCTGGCGATTGACAAACACCACCAAAATCAGGGCATCGGCCAAGCACTGCTGCGTGACGCCATGCTGCGCGCAACACGCGTGGCAGCCGACGC
>CAJBVC010000960.1 GCA_903958915.1 uncultured beta proteobacterium | reverse complement strand
GATGTCCAGGCGCGCCGGAAGAAACAATGCGCGATCCACCACCAGGCCGCCCTGGATGTGGCGCACACCGGTTTCGCGCAATTGCCGCAGGAGCGTCCAAAGGGCGCCCCAGTCCAGATCGGTGTCGGCGCCACCGCGCAGGTCCAGTGGGCCAGCCAGCACATCACCGGTTGGTCTCACGGTGGCCAACAGGTCGGTGCGCGAGCGCGCGTTGCTTCCCAGCAGATCCAGGGCGACAGCGGTGGTCACCACTTTCATGGTCGAGCCCGGCTGCATCGGACGCTGCGCATTCAGGCGCAATCCGCGCCCGCTGCCCGCAACGGGACTTGCAATCAGACCCACATTGTTGGCGTCCATGCCAGCCGTCTGCAAGGCTTGCTGCACGGTGGGCGGAAGTTGATCATGCGGCGCCCAGGTGGCGCATCCCGCCATCGCCACAACACATAGCGCCATGGCGCTATTCTTGATGTTACACAGAGACAACCAATACATCCTCTTCCCATCGAAACGGCACTTGCCACATGGTACTCGCCATCCCCAGAATATCGGCAGCAGTGCCGTCAGACCCGGCCACCAACCACAGATAATGTCATTCCCAACGGTTATTAGTGCAACGAAAACATTCATTGCATAAATAAGACAGATCGGGACTTTACCTATGGTTTACCCGCATGGGCACGTTCATGATGGTCCCATCCGACTATGCGCCACCGTTTTCCCAACAAAAGGAGTTCACCTTGAATATGAAGAAACTACCCCAAACCCTGGCTTTGCTGGGTCTTTGTACACATGTGGCAGGTATTGCACAAACCGCGCCTGCGTCAACCTCATTGGGGCGAGTGGAAATTACCGGCTCCAGCATCAAGAAGATTCAGGCAGAGGGTGCCTTGCCGATCGAGATTTTGACGGCTGACGATTTGAACAAGCGTGGCATCAGTTCGGTCGAACAAATGCTCAGCCAGTTTTCCGGCAATGCGTCGGGTGCAGATCAGGCTGTTTCGAACAACAATGTTTTTGGTGGCGACACCGACCGCCTGACTGGCGGTTCTGCCAACGCAAACCTGCGGGGTTTCGGGCCAGGCAGCACGCTGGTATTGCTCAATGGTCGTCGGGTCAGCACATACGGTATGAGCGGTGGAGGCGTCGATATCAATACCATTCCCTTTGCGGCAATTCAGCGCGTAGAGATCCTCAAGGACGGTGCTTCGGCCATCTACGGAACCGATGCCATTGGTGGCGTGATCAACTTCATTTTGAAAAAGGACTTTGAGGGGGTCTCCCTTGCCGCCAACACTGCACGGCCGTTTGAATCTGCTGCCGGCACCACGCGCAGGGCTTCGGTCACGCTTGGCAAGGGCACCCTGGAAAACGACGGCTTTAACGTGATGGCAAGTCTCTCGGTAGACAAGAACGATATCCTGCGCGGTTCTGATCGTGATTGGGTCAGTGGCTTTAACCCGGCGTTGGGACTGTCTCCCAATTCCAGCAGTTCGCCGTTTGCCAATATCATCACTGGCACCGGTACCGCCATGGGAACGACCGGCTCCAGGGTGGGCGCAACCGATCAGACAAAGTACACCCGTATCAATCTGCTGAGCATCCAAAACCAGTGTGACGCGGTCACTGAAGGCGTTCAGTTCCAGCCAGCGCTTTGGACACGACCCAGTGCCACAGCAGCACAGGCGGCATCCAATCTTGCCAGTGGCAAATACCTTTGCAATACCGACTACGGCGCGCAGTACATGCTCGCTGCGCCCAAGGAAGCGCAAAACCTGGTGATGCGCGGCAGTATGAAGCTCGGTGCCGACCACACGGCAACGGTTGAGTACACCGGTTCCAAGGTGGACGTACGCTCCGAACTGACCCCTTCGCAATTTAGCACCACCAGTTCGTCCAATGCAGCTATTGGAAACAATTACTACCCCGTCACAGGTCCGCACTATCTGAATCTGAAGAATTTTGGCGTGCTGGACTTTGACCCGACCAAACCGATCGCCTACCGTTTCCGCATGCAGGACTGGGGCAATCGGACACTCAACAATACCTCTACCAACAACCGTTTGCTGCTGGCATTTGACGGCGTGGTGGGAAAGTATGACTACAAAGTCGGTTTCTCTACGGCGCAGGCCGAAGCCTACTCCGACCTGATTGACGGCTACGCCTACTCCACCAAACTGCATGCAGCCATGAAGACCGGGTTGATCAACCCCTGGGTCATGCCCGGCCAGAAACAGACTCCGGAAGCGCAGGCGCTGATTGACTCCACCAAGGCCTATGGCAAGGTCATGGGCGGAAAGACCGGGTTGACACAGTTTGATGGCTCACTTTCGGGCGAACTGATGAACATGCCTGCCGGTCCGCTGGGCTTTGCGGTCGGGTTCGATGCGCGCAAGGAAACCTACGAGTTTGCCAACACAACAGGGGACCCCACCGCAGCCATTACGTGCGTCAGCACCCTTTTGACCACCATCGCCAGCGACGTTCTTCTGTGCCCTGGAAACTCGGGCGTACCACAGGTATCACGCGATATTCAGGCGCTCTATGCCGAATTGGCGGTGCCGGTTTTCAAGGGCCTGGATCTGCAACTGGCCCTGCGTACTGACAAGTACGAGGGCTTTGGCAATACGACCAATCCAAAAGTCGCCTTCCGCTGGCAACCGAACCAGTCTGTTTTGTTCCGTGGTTCGGTCAACACCGGCTTCAAGGCACCAACCTTCCAACAACAGCAGGTCAACACGGCTCCGCTGCTGTCAACTGGCAAGTGGAGTGACCCGGTCAAGTGCCCAACCGATGCGGCGTACTGCGATTTCCAACCCAATTACACCTCGGGTGGCAATCCGGACCTCAAGCCTGAGAAGTCCAAGCAAGGTACGGTCGGAGTGGTCTGGGCTCCAGCCACCAATGTCACCCTGTATGCCGACTACTGGCGTGTCGACCTGACAGACCGTATCCGCAACCTGACGCTCAACGATGTGCTTAACAACTATCCGTTGTTCACCGATCGCTTTATTCGTGACGCTTCCGGCAACGTGACTGTTGTACGCACCGGCTGGATCAATGCAGCTGGCAGCTCTTCCAAGGGCATCGACTGGGGGGCGACTGGTTCGGTCAACAGCGATCTGGGTAAATGGACTGCAACGATCAATGGCACCCACATGCTGAGCCACTTGGAGGCGCCGCTGGAGAACATGCCAATGGCCGAATACGTTGGTGAGTTTGGCACGCGCACCTTGTATCTGCGCAACAAATTCACCTCGTCACTGACATGGTCCAATGACAAGTGGAGCAGCACACTGACTGGCACCTACAAGTCTGGCTACAAGGATCAGAATCTGTCTGATCGTGCAACGATGCCTGCGACTGCCAACACCGACGTCGAGGCGTATACCATCTTTGGTCTGAGCGCAAGTTACACCGGGCTCAAGAACACCAATATCACTGTCGGCATTCGCAACCTGCTGGATGTCAAGCCACCCTTTACCCACCACGACGTGGATGATGTGGCCGGTGCTGGTTGGGACCCCCGTGTTGCCGATCCGTTTGGCCGCACGCTGACGCTCTCGATCAAGTACGACTTCAAATAATCCAGGGCTTGAGGGACTTGCTGTCCCTTGTCTTGCATGCGAACCAGAACCCCGTCGGTGCGAGCCGTGCGGGGTTTTTTATGGGAGGCTCATGCCTGCCAATGGAATCGGGCTGACTTTGCCGAGCATCAGTTCGGAAAGGATGCGCGCCGAACCGAATGACAGCGTGAAGCCCAGCGCGCCGTGTCCCGCATTGAGCCACAGACCTGGCACTGGGGTAGCCCCCAGAATAGGCGCCCCGGACGGCGTGGCAGGGCGCAAACCTGCCCACTCGGTAGCTTGCGCATACTGCGCCGCTTTCGGGAACGTCGTATGTACCCCCCGGTATAGCGAGGCCATGCGCTTGGGATCAATGCGCGTGTCTTCACCCACCATGTCGGCCATGGCAGCCACCCGCAACTGATTGCCAATGTGGGCGTATAAAACTTTTTTCTCGATGTCGGTCACGCTCACCACCGGAGCGATGCTGTCGGCCATGACCGGCGCGGTCAGGCTGTAGCCCTTCAAAGGGTAAATGGGCAAGTGAATACCGACGCTCTGTGCCAGGCTGCGACTTTGCAGACCAGCAGCGATCACGAAGTCATCCCCCGCCACTTCCCCCGTGGAAGTACGCAGCGCACAGACACGACCGGCCAGTACCCGAAAGCCATGCGCCTGCGCCTGCACAACGCCGCGGAACAAAGCGTGCGCGCGAAGCCGCGCGCCTAGTTGCACACATACCG
>CAJBVC010000959.1 GCA_903958915.1 uncultured beta proteobacterium | reverse complement strand
TCATTGCCACTGGCTCCGAAGTGCAACTGGCCCTGCACGCGCAGAAGCTGCTGGCCGAGCGCAAGGTCGCGGTGCGGGTGGTGTCCATGCCGTCCACCACCACGTTTGACCTGCAAAGCGCCGAGTACAAATCATCGGTGTTGCCCGCAGGGCTGCCGCGTGTGGCGGTCGAAATGGGCTCGACCGGTGGCTGGTGGAAATATGGCACGGCAGCGGTGGTAGGAATCGACACCTACGGTGAATCGGCCCCGGCGCCGGTGCTGTTCAAGCATTTTGGTTTCACGCCCGAGAACGTGGCGGACACTGTCCAATCGGTGTTGAAGCGCAAATGAAAATGTGCCCCCACGCTCCGCCGCGATGCGGGTCGTTGCCCCCTAAAGGGGCTGTTTTGGCTTCGGGCAGCCCGGCGCCAAAACCAAAGTTTTGTTGAGGTTAGGTTAGGTTTTAGTTTTTATTTACGAAAGAAGCATATGACTATCAAGATCGGCATCAACGGCTTCGGCCGCATCGGGCGCAACGTGTTGCGCTCTGCAATCCAGAATTTCTCTGACATCGAGGTCGTTGCCATCAACGACCTGCTGGAGCCTGATTACCTGGCCTACATGCTGCAATACGACAGCGTGCACGGTCGCTTCAAGGGGACGGTCAGTGTTGAAGGCAACACTCTCATCGTCAATGGCAAGAAGATTCGCCTGACGCAAGAAAAAGACCCTACCAATCTGAAATGGAACGAAGTCGGCGCCGGCATCGTGATCGAGTCCACCGGCATCTTCCTGGACAAGGCAGGCGGCGAAAAGCACCTGGCGGCAGGCGCCAAGAAAGTCATCTTCTCGGCACCCAGCAAAGACGACACCCCCATGTTCGTCTTCGGTGTGAACGACAAAACCTACGCTGGCCAGACCATCGTCTCCAACGCTTCCTGCACCACCAACTGCCTGGCACCCGTGGCCAAGGTGTTGCACGACAAGTGGGGCATCAAGCGCGGCCTGATGACCACGGTGCATGCAGCTACTGCCACGCAAAAAACCGTGGACGGGCCCTCCAACAAAGACTGGCGCGGCGGCCGCGGGATTCTGGAAAACCTCATCCCCTCCCGCACGGGCGCTGCCAAAGCTGTGGGCGTGGTCATTCCCGAGCTGAACAAGAAACTCACCGGCATGTCATTCCGCGTGCCGACCTCCGATGTGTCGGTGGTTGACCTGACGGTCGAACTGAACAAACCCGCGACCTATGCCGAAATCTGCGCTGAAATGAAGGCGCAATCGATCGGCGCGATGAAGGGTGTGCTCGGCTATACCGAGGAAAAAGTGGTTTCCACCGATTTCCGCGACGAGACCTGCACCTCGGTGTTTGACGCCGAAGCCGGCATCGCGCTCGACAGCACCTTCGTCAAGGTGGTGTCCTGGTACGACAATGAATGGGGTTATTCCAGCAAGACGCTGGAAATGGTACGGGTTGTCGCCAAGAAATAAGGGAACGGAACAGGCCTCATGAAGTTTCTGCGACTCAGCGAACTGCCGCTGGCCGGCAAGCGGGTGTT
>CAJBVC010000958.1 GCA_903958915.1 uncultured beta proteobacterium | reverse complement strand
GCCTTGCCAAAATGCCGCTCCCGCGCGACGGCCACGATGTATTTCAGTTCGGTCAGTGTCATCTCAATCCTTGGTACCGGTGCGATCAATTATCGATTTGGGCGCGGTCCCGCGCTGAGGCTTTGAATCAATATATCCAGCCGCTCTTTCCAGGCCCTGCGATTCTCCGGTGCAGTACCCCCCAGCACCCGGAACACCACCAGGCGGGGGTCTTCCTCGGACCAGTAGTCATCGCGCACGGAAATTTCCATTTCAGCGCCAATGCCCACCACCGCAGCACCCTTGAGACTGCCATGGAAGGTGCGCTTGTTGGAATGCAGAATAACCTTTCCGGTCGGCTCCAGGTCAATCAGCCAGACGATCTGACCGCGCGCATCAAAGCTGACCTCGGTGGACGACCCCTTAAACCCGGCCGCGGTCCGCCACTTCTCAAGTTGAGCGCCAGCGCGTGCCTCCCGTTCGGTCTCACTTAAGGGCACGGACGTATCTTCCTTCGGGTCCACCTGCACAACCAGTCCGGCCGCGGCGGCCTCCTGTTCGCGCAGTCGCTGCGCGGCAAGCTGCGCCTCCACCTGCTGCTCCACCTTGTCTATCCATGCTCGCAGGCCATTGGCAAAGTGCTGAAAATCGTTCGCAATCGAATCGGGTACCCGGTCCAGCTTCAGTTGAGAGCGCTCGCTGGCCAGTTTGCCCTGGGCCTTGCGCATTTTTTCGTCAGTCGCCGAAAAAACAATACGGCTTAACCCCGTGGACACCGCTTCACCCTCATCACCGTCCTTGACTGAAATGCGCGACACCTCAATCTGCAAGCCCACTGCGGCCAACGACACTGTCAAAGCGCCCATTTGCTGCTCCTCATCACCGTCGGGCAGGGCCTGGCGGGCGTACTCGCCCTGGCGGGTAATGACCTTGATCTCTTTGGCCGAATGACGCGACTCCACCGAAAAGCCCTGCGCTGTAAACAGCAAGCCGCCAGGCACACTGTTTACACTGGTGCGCAACAGGTACGCCTGGTACTCCATAAACAGGTAGACCGCCGCGCCCAGCACGCTGGCTGCGCCCAGCGCCCACCACAGCAGCGGGAAGAATCCGGTCATGGCTTCATGTCCATCGTATTCATGCCTTCAAAAACTCTGATTTTCCACCCAACCAGCGAGCCACCTGCTTGGCCGCCAGCGCGGGGTGCCGATCCAGCAGCATAGGCGCTTCCCGTCGCGCCCAATTCAACAGTTCGGTGTCGTGGTCCAGATCAGCAAAGCGCAGCATGGCATCGCCCGATTGTCGTGCGCCCAAGAACTCACCCGGACCGCGAATATCCAGGTCGCGCCGGGCAATCTCGAAGCCGTCATTGGTCTCGGCCATGGCCCGCAGGCGTGCACGGGCTGCTTCGCTCAAGCGCGGGGCATCGCCCGTGGAGTAAAGCAGCACACAGGCCGAGGCGGCAGCCCCCCGACCTACCCGTCCGCGCAACTGATGCAGTTGGCTCAGGCCAAAGCGCTC
>CAJBVC010000957.1 GCA_903958915.1 uncultured beta proteobacterium | reverse complement strand
TTTATTGGTTGCGCGAGAAGGATTTGAACCTCCGACCTTTGGGTTATGAGCCCAACGAGCTACCAGACTGCTCCATCGCGCGGTAATCCATGAGTATACCCTATTGGGCCGCTGTTTCCGCTGGTGCTTCAACAACCTCTGCGCGGTCAACGAGTTCAACCAATGCCATTGGCGCGTTGTCACCCACACGAAATCCCATCTTCAGAATGCGGGTGTAACCGCCAGGGCGCGCCTTGAAGCGTGGTCCGAGAACATCAAACAACTTGCTCACGCTGTCACGATCGCGCAGGCGATCAAATGCCAGGCGGCGATTCGCCACTGTAGCTTCTTTGGCCAGCGTAATCATTGGCTCGACAACGCGGCGCAGTTCCTTGGCCTTGGGGACTGTAGTTTTGATGACTTCATGCTCAATGAGTGAGTTCATCATGTTGCGCAACATTGCCAAGCGATGCGATGTAGTGCGGTTCAGTTTCCGCAAGCCGTGTCCGTGACGCATTTTCGTTTCCTTCAGTAATTAAACAGGCAGCCGGATCAGGTACTGCCCGTGGCACGGATCCCCAGACAACTGGGGTCCAAAATTTAACGTTTTTCCAGTGCCGCTGGCGGCCAACTCTCGAGCTTCATGCCCAGCGTAAGACCTCGCGAAGCCAGCACTTCCTTGATTTCGTTCAACGACTTGCGACCCAGATTAGGTGTCTTTAGAAGCTCATTTTCGGTACGTTGGATCAAGTCACCGATGTAATAGATGTTCTCAGCCTTCAAACAGTTGGCCGACCGCACAGTCAATTCCAGCTCATCCACCGGGCGCAACAGGATCGGATCAAACTGCGTGTTGCCGCGTGGCGATGGCGCGTCGAATGCAGCCAGTTCACTGCCTTCGAGTTGCGCAAATACTGCCAGTTGCTCGACCAGAATTTTGGCCGACGCACGTACTGCATCCTCAGCGGTCACCGCACCATTGGTCTCGATCTCCACGACCAGTTTGTCCAAATCCGTCCGCTGCTCGACACGAGCACTCTCAACTGTGTAACTGACACGCTTGACAGGAGAGAAAGACGCATCCAGCACGATACGACCGATCGATTTTGTCGGCTCGTCACCATGACGTCGCATGGTACCAGGAACGTAACCGCGACCTTTTTCCACCTTGATCTGCATGTCCAACTTGCCACCATGTGACAAATTGGCAATCACATGGGCTGGATTGATGATCTCTACGTCGTGCGGCGTCTGAATATCAGCGGCCGTAACAAGACCTTCCACGTCCTTGCGCAGGCTCAAAGTTACTTCGTCGCGGTTGTGCAACTTGAAGACCACGCCTTTGAGGTTCAATAAAATGTTGACAACATCTTCTTGCACGCCGTCAATAGACGAGTACTCATGCAGCACCCCGGCAATTGTGACTTCCGTCGCCGCGAAACCAGGCATGGAAGACAAAAGGACACGACGCAAGGCATTTCCAAGCGTATGGCCGTAACCGCGCTCAAAAGGTTCCAAAGCAACTTTAGCCCGGTTGGTACCGAGCTGCTCAACACTGATGGTTTTGGGTTTTAGCAAACTGTTCTGCATGCAGACTTCCTCTCAATACCCCCGGCTCGTTACGCCGGTAAGGCTGGTGAAGCACCTTGGCGGCCGCGAACTGCAACCAAGGAACGAAAACAACAACTCAACCGCGATTAACGTGAGTACAACTCGACAATCAGTGATTCATTGATGTCTGCACCAAACTGATCACGATCTGGAACCGACTTGAATGTGCCTTCAGCTTTATCAATGCTGACATCGACCCACGATGGCATACCAACCTGTTGGGCCAACTGTAGTGCTTCCACAACGCGGTTTTGCTTCTTTGACTTGTCGCGAAGGGCAATCACGTCACCCGACTTCACCATGTAAGAAGGGATGTTGACAGAGCTGCCGTTGACCGTGATCGCCTTGTGAGAAACAAGTTGACGCGCCTCAGCCCGGGTTGAGCCAAAACCCATCCGATACACCACGTTGTCCAATCTGCTTTCGAGCAACAACAGAAGATTTGCACCTGTGTTGCCCTTGCGACGATCGGCTTCTTCAAAATAGCGGCGGAACTGGCGCTCCAGCACGCCGTACATACGCTTCACTTTCTGTTTTTCGCGAAGTTGTAGACCGTAGTCAGACGTGCGCGCACCCGAAGTGCGCCCATGCTGGCCGGGCTTAGAGTCAAATTTCGCCTTATCCCCAATGGCGCGGCGTGCGCTCTTGAGGAACAAGTCGGTGCCTTCACGGCGTGAGAGTTTGGCCTTGGGGCCGAGGTAGCGTGCCACTTGAACTTCCTTTATGTCATCTGCCGCACAGAAGTACGGGAGCTATCAACCGGGGTTGATAGCGGTGGGCTTGTTGATAAAACTTAAATGCGTCGACGCTTTTGGGGGCGGCAACCATTGTGGGGAACAGGCGTCACGTCCGCAATCATGTTGATACGGATGCCCAACGCTGCCAAGGCGCGAACCGAGGATTCACGGCCGGGACCGGGGCCTTTGATTTCGACATCCAGATTCTTGATACCTTGCTCCAAGGCAGCACGACCAGCCACTTCAGACGCCACCTGCGCAGCGAACGGGGTCGATTTGCGTGAGCCCTTGAAGCCCTGGCCGCCAGACGATGCCCACGACAGGGCATTGCCCTGGCGGTCGGTAATCGTGATGATGGTGTTATTGAACGATGCGTGAACGTGTGCAATGCCATCAGCAACGTTTTTGCGAACTTTTTTGCGAACTCGTTGGGCCGCGTTATTTGCAGGAGCTTTTGCCATACTAGTCTCTTAATTCCTGTTATTTCTTCAGTGACTGGGCAGCCTTGCGCGGACCTTTTCGTGTACGCGCATTGGTGCGGGTGCGCTGACCACGCATGGGCAAACCACGGCGGTGACGGAATCCCCGATAGCAACCGATGTCCATCAAACGCTTGATGTTCATCGTTGTTTCACGACGCAAGTCACCCTCAATGGTGAATTGAGCGATCTGGTCTCGAATCTTTTCCAGATCACCGTCTGTAAGATCTTTGACCTTCTTGGAATATGCAATGCCGCATGCTTCGCAGATTTTGCGAGCGCGTGTGCGACCGATACCGAAGATGGCGGTCAGGCCAATTTCAGAATGCTGTTGCGGCGGAATATTGATGCCAGCGATACGTGCCATTTTCGTCCTCTAAAACTCTTGCAATTAACCCTGACGCTGCTTGTGTCGCGGATCAGTACAGATCACGCGCACGATGCCCTTGCGCCGGATAATTTTGCAGTTACGGCAAATTTTCTTGACCGAAGCCGAAACTTTCATACTTCTCTCCTAAAACACTTAGCTCCGTTCCGACTTTGATTCGCGCGGAACATGCGCCACTCACTTTGCTCTGAACACAATTCGCGCACGGGTTAAATCGTACGGCGTTAACTCTACTGTGACCTTGTCGCCTGGGAGAATACGAATGTAGTGCATCCGCATTTTCCCGGAGATGTGGCCCAAAACCACATGGCCATTTTCCAACTTCACTCTGAACGTAGCGTTCGGCAGATTTTCAACCACCTCACCCTGCATCTGAATGACATCATCCTTTGACATCTCATCGACCAGCTCAGGACGCCTTGAAATTCGCTTTCTTCAAAAGCGACTCATACTGCTGTGACATCAGGTAATTTTGAACTTGGGCCATGAAATCCATGGTCACCACCACAATAATCAAAAGCGATGTGCCGCCGAAATAGAACGGCACGTTGTATTTCAGAATCAAGAACTCGGGCAACAAGCAAACAAAAGTAATGTAGATCGCTCCAGCCAGAGTCAGTCGAAGAAGGATCTTGTCAATGTACTTTGCGGTATGGTCGCCTGGCCGAATGCCCGGTATGAATGCGCCACTCTTTTTCAGGTTGTCTGCAGTTTCCTTGCTGTTGAACACCAACGCAGTGTAGAAGAAGCAGAAGAAAACGATCGCAGCTGCATACAGCATCACATACACCGGCTGACCGGGACTTAACGTGCTGGCAATGTCCTTTAACCACCGCATGGAGTCGCCTGAACTGAACCAGTTTGCGACGGTCGCCGGCAGCAGAATGATAGATGAAGCGAAAATCGGCGGTATAACACCAGCCATGTTCAGCTTCAAAGGAAGGTGCGACGACTGCCCACCGTAAACCTTATTACCTACTTGGCGTCGCGCATAGTTCACCAGAATCTTCCGCTGACCGCGCTCAACGAAAACAACAAAGTAGGTGACCGCCACGACCAATAGCACCACCAGAAGGGCGACGATGATACTCATCGCGCCAGTTCGAACCAGTTCTAGCAACCCACCGATGGCACTCGGCAAGCCGGCAGCGATGCCACCAAATATCAATATCGAGATGCCGTTACCCAAACCCCGTTCGGTAATTTGCTCCCCAAGCCACATCAGGAACATGGTTCCAGCCGTCAACGTTACCACTGAAGTCAAACGAAAACCAAATCCAGGGTCAATGACCAACCCTGCCGACGACTCCAGCGCCATCGCGATACCCAGAGATTGAAACAAGGCCAATCCCAATGTGCCGTAACGGGTGTATTGCGTAATCTTGCGCCTGCCTGCTTCGCCTTCTTTCTTCAATTGCTCGAAGGTTGGAAGCACGTAGGTCAGCAACTGCATGATGATCGATGCCGAAATGTACGGCATGATTCCTAGCGCGAAAATCGTAAACCGTGACAACGCGCCACCGGAAAACATGTTGAACAGGCTCAGAATCCCGCCTTGTTGTCCCTTGAAAAGCTGCTGCAGTTGCGCCGGATCGATACCTGGCACTGGAATGTGCGCACCAATACGGTACACCACCAAGGCGAGCAGTAAAAAGACCAGTCGGCGGCGCAAGTCTCCGAACTTGTCCGTCTTTGCTATTTGACCTGCGCTGGTTGCCACGAACTAGTCTTCCGAAATGGATTAGGCGACGCTACCACCAGCGGCTTCGATGGCAGCTTTGGCACCCGCGGTCGCACCTACGCCATTGAGTTTCACGGCAGAGGTGATTGATCCGGTGTTGATCACCTTCACGACCTTGATCATTTCACTGACCAAACCAGCTTGCTTCAACGTCAGCAGGTCTACATCAGCGAGCCCCAATGCTCCCAAAGCAGTGAGTGTCACTTCTGCGTTGTACTTCAACAAATGCGACTTGAACCCACGCTTGGGCAAGCGCCGATGCATGGGCATCTGGCCGCCTTCAAAGCCAACCTTGTGGTAACCACCAGCACGGGACTTCTGACCTTTGTGTCCACGTCCGGCGGTTTTACCCAGACCCGAACCGATGCCGCGACCAACGCGGCGCTTGGCGTGCTTTGCACCCGCTGCGGGTTTGATGCTATTGAGTTCCATTATTTACCTCTTAGAGCACTCGAACCAGGTAACTGATCTTGTTGATCATTCCGCGCACAGCGGGCGTGTCCTGCAATTCACTGGTGCTGTTCAATTTACGCAGTCCGAGTCCACGCACGGTGGCGCGATGGTCTTCTTTGCAACCAATCGGGCTACGCACCAACTGGATCTTCACTGTTTGTTGAGTCGTCATGTCTGGTACTCCAATCAAGCGAAGAGTTCTTCAACGCTCTTGCCGCGCTTTGCTGCGACCTCTGCGGGTGTCGTCGACACCGACAAAGCATCTAGCGTCGCACGAACCATGTTGTACGGGTTGGTCGAACCGTGGCTTTTGGCCACAATGTCAGTTATCCCAACCACTTCAAACACTGCACGCATGGGGCCTCCAGCAATAATGCCGGTGCCTTTGGGTGCCGGAGCCATCATGACATTGGCGGCGCCATGGTGACCCATCACCTTATGGTGAATAGAACCGTTCTTGAGCGACACTTTGATCATGTTGCGACGGGCTTCTTCCATCGCCTTTTGCACTGCGGCTGGCACTTCCTTCGACTTGCCCTTGCCCATACCAATGCGGCCATCACCATCACCCACCACCGTCAAGGCGGCGAAGCCGAGAATACGCCCGCCCTTCACCACTTTGGTGACGCGGTTGATCGCAATCATCTTCTCGCGCAGACCGTCCTCGGGACCCTCTGCCTTACCTTGCATTTTTGCCTGTACTTTAGCCATCATTTATTCCGATCTGCTTAGAACTGCAAGCCAGCTTCACGCGCGGCATCTGCCAACGCCTTCACACGGCCATGGTATGCAAAACCTGCGCGATCAAACGCAACCTTTTCCACACCTGCTGCCTTGGCCTTCTCTGCCACCCGCTTACCAATGATCTGGGCAGCGGCCACGTTTCCGCCTTTGCCAGATCCGCCCAAGGACTTGCGCACTTCGGCTTCTGCGGTAGACGCAGCGGCAATCACTTTGCCGCCATCGCCAGAAATCACGCTGGCATAGATATGCAGATTGGTGCGATTGACAGTCAGTCGGGCTACGCCCTGGTCTGCAATGCGAATCCGGGTTTGCCGGGCTCTGCGAAGACGCTGCTCTTTTTTGGTCAACATGTTGCAGCTCCTTATTTCTTCTTGGTTTCTTTGATGGTGATCTTCTCATCCGCATAGCGAATGCCTTTGCCTTTGTAAGGCTCCGGAGGACGGACCGCACGCACTTCAGCGGCAATCTGACCCACGCGCTGACGGTCAGCACCCTTGATCACAATCTCTGTCGGGGTTGGCGTCGCAACCGAGATGCCGGCTGGCATATCGAAGTTGACCGGATGCGAGTAACCCACTGCCAGGTTCAGCTTCGTGCCGGCGGCTTGGGCCTTGTATCCCACGCCTACCAAAGACAACTTCTTCTCGAAGCCTTTGGTGACTCCAATCACCATGTTGTTAAATAACTGGCGCATGGTGCCCGACATTGCGTCGGCTTCACGCGACTCATTGGCGGCCTTGAAACTGAGGCTGCCAGCCTCGTTCACCACTTTAACCAACGCATTTTGCGTCAGCAGCAAGGTACCACCTGCGCCTTTGACACTGATCTGATCTTCTTTGAACGTAACATCGACCCCAGTCGGAATAGTTACGGGAAGTTTGCCTACACGGGACATATTAAATTTCTCCTCGGTGCGGCGTTAAGCGACGTAGCACAGCACTTCGCCACCGACACCGGTTGCGCGCGCTTTGCGATCAGTCATTACACCCTTGGGAGTCGTCACGATGGCAACGCCCAAACCGTTTTGTACTTGCGGAATTGCATCAGTGCCACGGTACACACGCAAACCAGGACGACTGACGCGCTCGATGCGCTCAATCACGGGCTTGCCAGCGTAATACTTCAAGGCAATTTGCAGCTCAGATTTGCCACCTTCAGTGGAAATCTTGAAGCCATCGATATAGCCCTCTTCCTGCAAAACTTGCGCAATGGCAACCTTTACTTTTGAAGAAGGAACAGAAACCGTAGTCTTGGCCACCATCTGCGCATTGCGGATGCGGGTCAACAGGTCGGCAATAGGATCACTCATGCTCATGTTTGGTTCTCCAGTCGCTTACCAGCTGGCCTTGACAATGCCGGGGATTTCCCCAGCAAAGGCCATTTCACGAATCTTTGCGCGACCCAGACCGAAGTGCTGGAACGTCCCACGGGGACGGCCCGTGATGGAACAACGGTTGCGCTGGCGTGTCGGGTTCGCATTGCGAGGCAGCTTCTGCAACCCCAGCCGCGCCGCCGCACGCTCGTCGTCCGACCGCTTGAAATCGCTGGCAATTGCCTTCAGTTCCGCGTACTTCTTGGCGTACTTGGCAGCCAACTTGTCGCGCTTGAGCTCACGCTCGATTAAAGCCATCTTAGCCACAGGTCACCTCAATTCTTGAACGGGAAACGGAAGCCAGCGAGCAGTGCCTTGCACTCTTCGTCGGTCTTGGCCGTTGTGGTGATACTGATATTGAGGCCGCGCAAGGCATCCACCTTGTCATATTCAATCTCAGGGAAAATGATCTGTTCTTTCACGCCGATGTTGTAGTTGCCACGGCCATCAAAAGCACGACCCGAAATACCGCGAAAGTCACGTACACGGGGCAGCGCCACGGTGACGAAACGGTCCAGGAATTCGTACATCTGTACGCCACGCAGCGTGACCATGCAGCCAATCGCCTGACCTTCACGAATCTTGAAACCCGCAATAGCCTTCTTGGACTTGGTGACCACAGGCTTTTGACCAGCAATCTTGGTCAAATCGCTGACAGCGTTGTCCATGACCTTTTTATCAGCCACTGCTTCGCTCACACCCATATTGAGCGTGATCTTGGTCAAACGGGGAACCTGCATGGGCGAGCTGTAGCCAAACTTGGCCATCAGCTCAGGAGCCAGCTTTTCACGGTATTGTTGTTGTAGACGTGCCATTCTTATGCCACCTTGATTTCTTCGCCGCTGGACTTGTAGACGCGAACACGCGTACCGTCCGCCAGCACCTTGATTCCAACCCGATCTGCCTTGCCAGTAGCAGCATTAAAAATTGCCACATTGGACTGGTGGATAGGCATGGTCTTTTCAACGATGCCGCCGGTCGTGCCCTTCATGGGGTTGGGCTTGGTGTGTTTTTTCACCAGATTGATGCCCTCTACCACCACATGCGAGTCATCCTTGCGCAAGGAAATGGTTCCGCGCTTGCCCTTATCGCGTCCCGCGATAACGATGACCTGGTCGCCTTTGCGAATCTTGTTCATGGCGTGTCCTTACAAAACTTCAGGAGCGAGCGACACGATCTTCATGAACTTTTCGGTACGCAATTCACGCGTCACAGGTCCAAAGATACGGGTGCCAATCGGCTCCAGTTTGGCGTTCAGCAGCACCGCTGCATTGCCGTCAAATTTCACCAAAGAGCCGTCACTGCGGCGGATGCCCTTCGCAGTGCGAACTACCACAGCGCTGTAGACCTCGCCTTTTTTGACGCGTCCACGCGGAGCAGCCTCTTTAATGCTTACCTTGATAATGTCGCCCACGCTGGCATAGCGGCGCTTGGATCCGCCGAGCACCTTGATGCACAGGACGGATTTCGCGCCAGTATTGTCGGCAACTTCTAGTCGAGATTCAGTCTGGATCATTTCAATATTCCCAACTTGCACCAGGAGCAGCGTCTCTCGCATTTCGATCGACACCGACACCGAGTCAGTCTTGGGCCCGCTGTTTGCCGTGCAAACCACTTGCACACCATTCATTTGGGCAGAACCTTCAGCTTTTACAAGCGAAGCCCGCTAGTATGCCAGTGTTTCAATCGATGGTCAACTGGTTTTGTTGGGATTGTGCAAATATTGCTGCGCCATTGCGGTGAATGCGCCCACTTGAGGATCCAAACCCGTCTCTTGGCGCAGGATTTCGCCCACAGCTGGAGCCAAATCAATGGCAAGACGCGCGTCCAGAAACAGGCATCGCGAGCGACGGGCCAGCATATCCTCCACCGTCAGAGCATATTCGTGTCGGGCGGCAAAACGCACCATCGCTTCGTTCAGACCAGCGGTTAACCACTGCTCTGCTCCGGTAAGCGCCTGCACCAGTGGTCGCTCCGATCCGTAGCTATGCAGGCCCGCCGTCTCGGAAATAGGCCGCCTTGATGCCACACCGGTGTCGGCGCCAATCAGTGAAAGGTGCGCAGTCACTCCTTTGGCGCGCTCCACCAGAAGGCCTTTTGCAAAACACCGATCCAAAACATCCTCGGCCATGGCACGGTAGGTGGTCCACTTGCCGCCGGTCACCGTTACCAAACCGCTGCGGCTCACCAATATGGTGTGCTCGCGACTCAGCCCCTTGGTGTTTTCGCCATCATCGTCCTGCGGCTTAACCAGCGGGCGCAGGCCAACCCAGATGCTTCGGATGTCCGACCGCTGAGGTGCCCGCCGCAAGTAACGCGCAGACTCCTCCAGTATGAAAGACACCTCCTCCTCGAAGGCGAGGGGTTCACGCGGCAAGTCGTGCCGCGGCGTGTCGGTGGTGCCCAGAATGACTTTTCCCAGCCATGGCACGGCAAACAGCACGCGGCCGTCCGCCGTTTTGGGCACCATCAACCCCGTGTTGCCACCCAAAAACTCGCGGTCCACCACAATGTGCACGCCTTGGCTGGGTGCCACCATCGGTTTGGTGGGGTGGCGCCCATCGTTGGCATTGGCAATACCGTCTTTTTCACGCAAAGCGTCGACCCAAACGCCGGTCGCATTGACCACACAGCGCGAGCGGACCGTGTAGGCCTTACCAGTCAAAGTGTCCTCGCAGGCCAGTCCCGCTACCTGTCCACCTTGATAGAGCAAATCAGTCGCCTGACAGTAATTCACCACCAGTGCGCCCTTGGCCGCTGCCGTGCGTGCCAGAGCCAGCGCGAGACGCGCATCATCAAATTGGCCATCCCAGTACTTGACACCCCCGACCAGGCCTTTGGGCATCACACCGGGCAACAACTCGCGCGTTGCGTTGTGCCCCAGAAAGGCCGTCTTCCCCAAACCGGCCTGCCCGGCCAGCAGGTCATAGGCCGTTAACCCGGCGCCATAAAAGGGAATTTCCCACCACTGGTAGGCAGGCACCACGAATGCCAGCGGCTGCGCGAGGTGCGGCGCGTTGTGCAGTAGCGTGGTACGTTCATGCAGCGCTTCTCGCACCAGCGATATATTTCCCTGGGCCAGGTAACGCACCCCACCATGGACAAGTTTGGTTGCCCGGGAAGAAGTTCCTTTGGCGAAATCATGCGACTCCACCAGAACCACTTTGAGGCCGCGCGCTGCCGCATCCAGCGCAACCCCCAGGCCAGTCGCACCACCGCCAACAATGGCGATGTCGTAGCAAAAATCTTCGGCCAGGCGCGCCAACAGGTCCTCACGACGCGTGGGCAGTGGAGAAGGTGGGGGTAGCATGACGGTCGGGCGATCAATAGGAGATTGCCGTGATTATCCCGAAAGGTTGGCCATGCCCTATCTGCTTGCCCTGGACCAGGGCACTTCCAGCGCCCGCAGCATCCTGTTTGACGCTCACGGAGTCACCGTGGCGATGGCTCAGCGTGAGTTGACGCAAATATACCCACGGCCGGGCTGGGTCGAGCATGACCCCATGGAGATCTGGCGGATTCAGCTCGCTACGGCACAAGAGGCTCTGGCCAAAGCGGGTGTGGGCGCAAACGAGGTCAGCGGCATCGGCATTACCAACCAGCGCGAGACCACGGTGGTGTGGGACCGAAAGACCGGCATTCCCATTCACAACGCCATCGTCTGGCAGGACCGCAGGGCGGAACCCGCCTGCGCCGCTCTGCGCGCAAGCGGTCTGGAGAAAACGATCCGCGACAAGACCGGGCTGATCGTGGACGCCTATTTTTCTGGCACCAAACTGCGGTGGCTGCTCGACAACGTGCCCAATGCCCGTGCGCGGGCCGCCCACGGTGAGCTAGCCTTCGGCACCGTTGACAGCTGGCTGATCTGGCAGCTGACACAGGGGCGCGTCCACGCCACCGATGTCAGCAATGCCTCTCGCACCATGCTGTTCAATGTACGCACCAACCAGTGGGATGCCGAGTTGCTGGCGGCAATGGACATTCCTGCGAATCTGATGCCACAGGTGCAACCTTCCGCATCGCACTTCGGCGAGTCCAGTGCCTCACTACTGGGCCATGCCATCCCGATTGGCGGCGTCGCCGGTGACCAGCAAAGCGCGCTATTTGGCCAAGCCTGCTTCAAGGCGGGTATGGTGAAGAACACCTATGGCACCGGTTGCTTCATGTTGATGCACACCGGCCAGCAGTTCCAGACTTCCAGCAATGGCCTGATCACCACCAGCGCTGCACAGATAGCCCCCACGCCAAGGAGGTTGGGCGCCGCCGCCCAGCCTCCTGAAGGCGCTACGTCGTCGCTTCCTACACCGACTCCGGAATTTGCGCTGGAGGGCAGTGTGTTTGTCGGCGGCGCAGTCGTGCAGTGGCTGCGCGACGGGCTGCACGCCATTGAAGGCAGCCATGAAGTGCAGGCGCTGGCGCAAAGCGTGCCGGACTCGGGTGGCGTGCTGGTGGTTCCTGCCTTTACCGGTTTGGGTGCGCCCTACTGGAAGCCCGACGCGCGCGGCTCCATTACAGGCCTTACCCGCGGCACAACCCTTGCCCACATTGCGCGAGCCGCTCTTGAAAGCATAGCGTTCCAGAGTGCGGCGTTACTCTCCGCCATGCGCCGCGATGCCGAGGCAGCGGGCGCGGCAGCGGTCTCTGAAATGCGGGTGGACGGGGGCGCCTGTGTCAACGACCTGTTGATGCAGTTTCAGGCGGACCTACTGGGCATTCCCGTCATTCGACCGGCCGTGACCGAGACCACGGCACTGGGGGCGGCCTATCTGGCGGGTTTGACCACGCAGGTTTATAGCGGTACCGACGAACTCACCCAACTCTGGCGCGCCGAGCGACGTTTTCTGCCAACCCTGCCGGCTGAGCGCGCCGCGGAGTTGATGGACCGTTGGGAGCACGCCGTCTGCCAGACGGTGCTGTAAAGTCACAGTTCCACAGCAAGGGGCAACCCATGATCGATCGCATTGCATTTATCGGCGGCGGCAATATGGCCAGCGCCATCATCAGCGGACTGCTGCGCCAGGGCACTGACAAGAGTGCCATCGAAGTGGTTGAGCCTGTCGCGGAAGTACAGCAAAGACTGCGCGCCCAGTTTGGAGTTTCCGTGCACGACCAGGCGGGGCCGACGCTGTCCAAGGCCGGCGTGGTGGTTTGGGCGGTGAAGCCACAAACCTTCAAGGAAGCAGCGCTGCAGGTGCGCTTTCACACCCGCAACGCCCTGCACCTGAGCGTGGCTGCCGGGATACGTAGCGACAACATCGCCAAGTGGCTGGGCAACGAGCGGGTGGTGCGCGCCATGCCCAATACACCGGCGTTGATTGGCAAAGGCATCGCCGGGCTGTATGCAAGGCCGGCGGTATCGGCTGCCGACCGCCAACTGACGCAACAGGTGGTGCAGGCCACGGGCGATTTCGTCTGGCTCACCGGCGAAGACCAACTCGATGCCGTCACCGCACTCTCAGGCTCCGGTCCCGCCTACGTGTTCTATTTCATGGAAGCGATGGCAGAAACCGGGGCCATCATGGGGTTGCCGCGTGAACAGGCCCTGGAACTGGCCATAGCGACCTTCATTGGCGCCGCTGAGTTGGCGCGCTCAAGCAGCGAACCACCCGAAATCCTGCGCCAAAGGGTCACCTCCAAAGGCGGCACCACCCATGCGGCCATCACGTCGATGGAGGACAGTGGCGTAAAGGAACTCTTCTCCAAAGCACTGTTTCAGGCGCAAACCCGGGCCCGCGAACTTGGCGATGAGTTTGGCAGCAGTTGAGCGGGTCATTGGCCGTTAGACTTCCCCTTTAGACATTTTTTTGGGATTCTGACCATGAGCGAACTCGTTACCTACAACCTGAATGACGGTGTTGCCACCGTGACCCTCGCCAACGGCAAGGTCAACGCGATATCTCCCGACGTCATCGCAGGCCTGAACCGCGCACTGGACCAGGCTGAACAGGACAAGGCGGTCGTCATTCTCACCGGGCAACCTGGCATTCTCAGCGGCGGCTACGACCTGAAGGTCATGGTGTCGAGTCCGCAAGCGGCGCTTGATCTGGTGGCCGCCGGTTCCACACTGGCGCGGCGCATGCTGGCGCACCCCTACCCGATCATCGTTGCCTGCCCGGGCCATGCCGTGGCCAAGGGCGCATTCCTGCTGCTCTCGAGCGACTACCGTATTGGCGTGGACGGGCCGTTCAATATCGGCCTCAATGAAGTCAAGATTGGCATGACCATGCACCAGGTGGGCATTGCCATCGCAAGGGACAGGCTCACTACCCCGGCCTTCCAGCGCTCGGTCATCAACGCGGAAATGTTCAATCCCCAGGGTGCACTGTCTGCCGGCTTTCTGGACCGCGTTGTGGCTGCTGAAGAACTTCTGCCGGTCGCAAACGAAGTGGCACAGCAGCTCAAGGGCCTGAACATGGGTGCGCACAAGAAGACCAAGCTGAAAGTTCGCAAGCTTTTGCTTGAAACGCTCGATGCCGCCATCGAAACCGACAAGGCCACCGGACTGAACTGATGCGGGTCGGCAAGTCGTTCTGCGCGCCGTGGCTCGTCTTGGCGATCGCGGTGCTTTTACAGTCTCTACCAGCGCTGGCGGCCGGCCGCCAGACGGAAAGTACCAAGGTAAATCCGAGCCCGGCGTTTGCCGCGGCAAACGACAAGCGCTTCCTCATCATCCTGCAAAGTTCCAGCGACCCGCAGGACCAACTCCGGGCCTCGATCCCGGCAGAGTTTCAGGACTTTGAAGTCTTTAATGCCCGCCGCACGTCGGAAGGCAAAACGCTGTACGACATTTGTCTGGGCCACTTTGCCACGCTGGCTGAGGCCGAAAGGGCGCAGAGAACGCTGCTGCGCCGCTTTCCCAATGCGTCGGTCATCCCGGTCAAGCCCACACCTTAGACAGCCTCCCCAAAAAGGGGGCTTGGTACATCGTTAGCGTGCGGGGGAACGCCAGAAACCCGGCGTTCCATAATGGTGCTTGAGGTAGTCGATCCACAGCCGTACGCGCAGCGCCAGGTGCTTGCGCTGCGGGAAAACGGCGTAAATACCATTCGGTGGCGCAGCAAAGTCGTGCAACACCTCGACCAGCTGCCCGGCGGCGATTTCCGCTTCCACTTCCCACGTACTGCGCCAGGCAATGCCCCAACCGGCCAGACACCAGTCGTGCAGCACCTGCCCGTCGGAACAGTCCAGGGGCCCGGCGGGCTTGAGGTAGTTCACTACTGCGCTGTGGAGCCTGGGTGGCAGAGGATTCTGCTCCGTGTCCCCCGCCCTACGGGCTCCTCCTTTTACCTGCGCAGAACCCTCTGTCACCCAAGCTCCTTGTGCGCTCTGGCGAAACGCCCAACCCCGGGTTTGCGAGGCATCGCTGCTAAGTGTGAGGCAATCAAAGCGCACCAGATCGGCGGGCGTCTGCGGTACGCCGTGGCGCGCCAGGTAGGCTGGTGTTGCGACGCACAGGCGGCGGTTGTCGGCCAGGCGCACGCTGACCAGCGATGAGTCGGGCATGTCGCCCACCCGCACGGCGCAGTCGAAGCCTTCCGCGCCGATATCGACGATGCGGTCCGACAGATTCAGCGAAATGGTGACGTCGGGGTGGATGTCGCGAAACTGCGGCACC
>CAJBVC010000956.1 GCA_903958915.1 uncultured beta proteobacterium | reverse complement strand
TGGCGGATTGTTGCCGCATGGCCAGCGTATGTTGCGGATGGCTGGCCAAGCCCGGGTAGTAGACCCGCTTCACCGCAGGATGTTGTTCCAACCATTGCGCCAGTGCCAATGCCCGTTCGGACTGCGCCTGCATGCGAATACCCAGCGTTTCCATGCCTTTGAGGACCACCCAGGCATTGAACGGCGAGAGCACCATGCCCGCCGTGCGCGTAATGGGCAGAAATATTTCGTCGACCTGCTGCTGGCTGCAGCAGATCGCACCGGCCAGCACCCGGCCCTGGCCGTCGAGGTACTTGGTCCCTGAGTGAATGATGAAATCCGCGCCAAAGCGCTTCGGTTGCTGCAGCGCGGGGCTGCAAAAACAGTTGTCGACCGCGAGCTGCGCGCCAGCATTGTGCGCGAGGTCCGCCAGCGCCTGGATGTCACAAATGTCCGTCAGTGGATTGGTCGGTGTCTCGGCAAACAGCAGCTTGGTGTTGGGGCGAATAGCTGCCGCCCACTGGGCCACATCGGTCTGTGCAACGAAAGTGGTACTGACGCCAAACTTGGAAAACTCCCCGGCGAACAGCCGAATGGTGGAGCCAAATACGGATTGAGAGCACACCACGTGGTCGCCGCTGCGCAGCAAGCCCATGCCCAACAGCAGGATAGCCGCCATGCCACTGGAAGTCGCGATGGCAGCCTCTGTACCTTCCAGTGCTGCCAACCTCAGTTCCATGCTGGACACTGTAGGGTTGCCCACGCGGGTATAGGTGTAGCCACCCTCTTCCATGGCAAAACGGCGCGCCGCTGTTTCGGCGTTGGGCTGCACAAAACTGGAGGTCAGGTACAGCGCCTCGGAATTCTCGCCGTACTGGCTCTTTTCGATGGCAGCGCGCACCGCCAGCGTATCCAGATGCAGGCCTTCAGGTAGTGATGTCTGGGTCATGGCAATAGTCAAGGTGGCGGTCAATCCACATGGTTGGGCAAGGCCAGACGGGAGGAATCTTCCGATGGCTCCTCGCCCCCAACACGGCTCTCGTTCAGCCGCGTGATATCTTCCGCGGTGATGTCCCCGGTCACATACACGCCATCAAAACACGAGGCATCAAACCCTTGGATACGCGGGTTGAGCGACCCAATGGCCTTCTTCATGCCGTCCACATCCTGGTAAATCAAGGCATCGCACCCGATCAGCTGGCGAATTTCTTCCACGGTCCGGTTGTGGGCTACGAGTTCCTTGCTGGTCGGCATATCAATGCCATACACGTTCGGATAACGCACCGGAGGCGCAGCACTGGCCAGATAAACTTTGCGCGCGCCCGCGTCACGCGCCATTTGCACAATTTCCCGGCTGGTAGTGCCGCGCACAATCGAGTCGTCCACCAGCAACACGTTGCGTCCCTTGAACTCGCTGGCGATCACATTGAGTTTCTGGCGCACCGACTTCTTGCGCACCTCCTGCCCCGGCATGATGAAGGTACGCCCCACATACCGGTTTTTCACGAACCCTTCGCGATACGGCAACCCCAGCAGTTGCGCCAATTGGGCGGCGCTGGGGCGACTCGATTCCGGGATCGGTATGACCACATCAATCTCATTGGGTGGAACGGTGGAAATTACCCGCTTGGCCAGAGTCTCGCCCAAGTTCAAACGTGCCTGGTATACCGAGATGCCATCCATCTCGGAATCGGGCCGTGCCAAATAGACGAATTCAAAAATGCAGGGGTTCAGCCGGGGTGCGTCCGCACATTGCTGCGCATAAACTTTGCCGGACAAGTCAATGAAAACGGCTTCTCCGGGATCTATATTGCGCCCAAACGCGTACCCCACGCCTTCGAGCGCCACCGACTCGCTCGCCACCACCGTGCTGCCATCGCTACCACCCATGCACAGGGGCCGAATGCCAAACGGGTCACGAAAGGCCAGCACGCCGTGCCCGGCAATCAGTGCAATCACCGCATACGAACCCCTGACACGCCGATGCACATTGCGCACGGCAGCAAACAAATCGTGGGGCTGCAGCGGTAAACCGCGGGTGGTCATTTCAATCTCGTGCGCCAATACATTGAGCAGAACTTCCGAGTCGCTCTCGGTATTGATGTGCCGGTGATCGGCACTGAACAGCTCCGCCTTGAGCGCATGGGCGTTGGTCAGGTTGCCGTTGTGCACCAGCACTATGCCAAACGGCGCATTCACATAAAAAGGCTGGGCTTCTTCGTCGCTGTAAGCATTGCCGGCGGTGGGGTAACGGACCTGCCCCAGACCACAGTTACCGGGGAGTGAGCGCATGTTGCGGGTACGAAACACGTCACGCACCATCCCCTTGGCCTTGTGCATGAAGAACTTGCGTTCCTGCTGCGTCACAATGCCCGCCGCATCCTGACCACGGTGCTGCAGCAACAACAGCGCGTCGTAGATGAGCTGATTGACTGGTGCGTTGCTGACAACGCCGACGATTCCACACATAAATAGTTACTCGCTCAAGGAAGGTATTTCCCAAAATCCTGGGGCAGCAAAGGTTTCATGCCGTGCAGGGCAACCGCTGCCCACTGGGTCGACATCGCATCCTGCCACCAGGGCATGGTCCGAATTGGCGTCATGCCCACCACCACGGTCAGCGCCAGCACAACCACCACGGCGCGCACGGCACCAAACAACGCCCCCAAGGCCCGGTCCGCCGGGCTTAAGCCCACAGCCGCCAGCAACTTTTTCAGCAGGAAGGCTACCAGGCCGCCCGCAAAAATCGTCGCAATAAAAACCAGTACGAAAGCAACCCCATAACGAACCACCTCACTGGCGCCAGCCATCGACAGATGCTGTGCTACATCGGGAGCAAGCCACTGCGCCAGCACGAAGGCTGCAATCCAGCTTAGCACCGACACCACCTCAAACACCAGTCCTCGCCAGGCGCCCACCAGCATCGAAATAGCCAAAACAACCACGAAAACCCAATCCAGCGTTTGCATCCAGATCGTCTGCCCGCTACAACTCCAGAATGGACGCGGGCAGGTCAAGCTGCTTGATCTTTTCTGCCGCGTTCTCAGCGTCCTGCCTGGACACAAACGGCCCAACGCGCACGCGAGTGCGTTTGCCCTCCTTGGGCTCCACCACCTGCGTATAGGTCTTCAAACCCGCTCGCTCCAGCTTAAGCCGCGCCTCCCGGGCTTTTTCTGCATCCGAGAATGCGCCCACCTGCACGATAAAACGGGCATCAGCTCCGGAGATTTTCGCTTCGGGTACTTTGCCATCCAGCAGCGCCTGCGCTTTGCTGCCATCGTCGGCTTTTGCGGCGACAGGCACAGATGCAAGCTGTTTTGGTGGAGCTGGTGCATCCACTTTTGTTGGCGTTGACGCAGGCGCTGATGCCGGCTTCGCGGCGGGCCGTGGTGTCGAAGCCGCTGGTGCCGCCACTACCGGTTCCGCGACAGGCACAGCGGGTACCACAGCGGACGCGCTCGCAGACGGTGCAATGACCACTTCAGTACCGACCACACCCGCAGTCTGCGGCGCCGGGGCGTCGATTGGCAAGTTGCCCAGCGGCTTTACGCGGTTCTTGTCTGGAATTTCAATGGGGATATCGACCGCGATCGGTCGGGGCTGGCTGTCAAACAGCATGGGGAAACCTACAACTCCGAGTGCCACCAGCAGCGCAGCGCCAATCAGCCGGTGCCGGGCACGCTTGCGCATCGCCTCCACGCTCTCTGCGGCC
>CAJBVC010000955.1 GCA_903958915.1 uncultured beta proteobacterium | reverse complement strand
GGGACGTGCTGCCCACGAAGGCGCCACCACTGGCGTCACGCCGGATGGCCGCGCCGTGGTCTACATGGGCGAAGACGCACGCTTTGAGTACATCTACAAGTTTGTCAGCCGCGACAAGATCAAGCCCGGCGGCTTTGCGGAAAATGCGACCTTGCTGGACCACGGAACTCTGTACGTGGCCCAATTTGCCGATGATGGTAAGGGCCAATGGCTTGCATTGGTCCACGGTATTGGCCCGCTGACAGCCGCCAACGGATTTGCCGACCAGGGCGAAGTGGTGATCAAAGGCCGGCAGGCCAGCGACGCGCTGGGCGCCACCAAGATGGATCGCCCGGAGTGGATCGCCATTGGCCAGGACGGATGGGTTTACTGCACCCTGACTAACAACAGTAACCGCGGCGTCGACAAACAGCCCGGTGTTACCAAGGTGAACCCGCGTGCCAACAACACCATGGGCAACATCATCCGCTGGAAAGATGCTGGCGATTTTGCCGGACTCACCTTCGAGTGGAACCACTTTGTACTCGCCGGGGACCCCTCACTGGAGCGCGCCGACGCCAAAGGCAATATCAAGGGTGACATCTTTGCCTGCCCCGATGGTTTGTGGACCGATAGCCGCGGCGTCCTGTGGATTCAATGCGATATGTCCACTTCGGCCATGGGTAAAGGCGATCTGAAGAACCTGGGCAACAACGCCATGCTGGCCGCTGACCCGCGCACCGGTGAAATTCGCCGCTTCCTGGTCGGCCCATCCGGTTGTGAGATTACCGGCGCCACCGCCACACCCGATGGCAAGACAATGTTCATCAACATCCAGCATCCCGGCGAAAGCCCAAGCGAACGCAGCGACCCGATGGCGCCGGGCGCCATCTCCACCTGGCCGGACAAAAAGCCCGGTGCCCGCCCGCGCTCGGCGACCGTCGTGATTCGCAAAAACGATGGCGGCTTGATCGGTACCTGATTGACACCAGCTCTCTGCAGCATTACCCGGTAGTACCGAAGCCGCCACCTGCCTTTGTCGGCGGCCTCAAGCCGTGGCATGATTCCAGCTTTGGTCGACAGTCGACCCGGAAGGAAATGCCATGAACGCCCGTATACCCGCTGGTGTGCTCAATGCCGCACACACCCTGAGCCAGGTCAGTGATCTGTGGGATGCGCAGATCGTCCCCTGCCTGGAGGACTACATCCGCATCCCGGCCAAGTCGCCCATGTTTGACGCCGACTGGGCTGCGCACGACTACATTGGCACGGTGGTGCGCAATACGGCGGCCTGGATTGAGGCGCAAAAGGTCAGCGGTCTGGTGCTGGAGATCGTGCAGCTGCCCGGCCGTACACCCGTTCTTTTCTTTGAAATCCCGGCGACCAAGGCGCAATCGACGCAGACCGTGCTGATGTACGGGCATCTGGACAAGCAGCCCGAGTTCTCTGGCTGGCGCAGCGATCTGGGGCCATGGACGCCCAAGATCGAAGACGGCAAGCTCTATGGGCGCGGTGGTGCCGATGACGGTTATGCGGCCTATGCGGCTATTGCCGCCATCCAGGCGCTGAAAACCCAGAACGTGGTGCACCCGCGCATCGTCGGCCTGATCGAGACCTGCGAGGAAAGCGGCTCGTACGATCTGATGCCCTACATCGACCTGCTCAAGGCTCGCCTGGGCGATGTGGCGCTGGTGGTGTGTCTGGACTCGGGTGCTGGCAACTACGACCAGCTGTGGCTGACCAACAGCCTGCGTGGCATGGCCAGTGGCGTGCTCAAGGTGGAAATCCTGACCGAAGGCATTCACTCGGGCGACGCCAGTGGTCTGGTGCCTTCGAGTTTTCGCATCATGCGCCAGGTACTCGACCGCCTGGAAGACAGTGCCACCGGTCGCCTGCTACCTGCCAGTTTCCACTGCGAAGTGCCCACCGACCGGCTGGCGCAGGCGCAGGCCACGGCAGCGATTCTGGGCGAGGAGATTTACAGGCGCTTTCCCTGGGCACACTACGATTGCGGCGGCTCCACCACCTTTGCGCTGCCCACCACCACCGACCCGCTGCAGGCCTTGCTCAACCGCACCTGGAAACCCACCCTGAGCGTGACCGGTGCCGACGGGTTCCCGGAACTCAAAAACGCCGGCAACGTGCTGCGCCCCTACACGGCGTTCAAGCTCAGTCTGCGTCTGCCGCCTTTAGTAGAGGCCGATGCCGCGGTACAGCAACTCAAGGCCTTGCTGGAGGACAACGCGCCCTACCAGGCCAAGGTCACCTTTGAAGGCCTGTCGGCCGCCACTGGCTGGAATGCGCCGGGCACCGCGCCGTGGTTTGAAAGCGCGCTGCACGCCGCGTCGCAGGCGCACTTTGGTGCACCCTGTGGCTACATCGGACAGGGGGGCACCATTCCACTTATGAACATGCTCTCCAAGGGCTTCCCCCAGGCGCAGATGATGGTCTGTGGTGTGCTCGGCCCCAAGAGCAATGCGCACGGCCCCAATGAGTTTTTGCACGTGCCGTACGCCAAGAAATTGACTGCTGCGGTGGCCCAGGTCATTGCCGAGTTTCCATGACCGCCGAGTCCACCCTCTCGACGCTGATCGCCTCCGAAGGCGACAACATTGTGATGCAGGACTGGCCGCTGGAGGAAGGCACGCCCTTGCGCGGGGTGGTCATTGTGGTGCACGGCCTGGGCGAGCATGCCGGGCGCTACGACCATGTCGCACGGCGTCTGAACGCATGGGGTTATGCGGTGCGCGGCTACGACCAGTGTGGACACGGCGAGTCGGGCGGCGCGCCAGGCAGTTTGCCCACCGACACCCGGCTGCTCGACGATCTGGCCGACATCATCGACAGCACCCGTTCGCGCATGCAGGCACACACGCCGCTCATTTTGCTCGGCCACAGCATGGGTGGGCTGGTGGTGGGTCGCGTTGTGTCTTTGGGCATTCGCCCGGTCGATGGGCTCATCATGTCGTCGCCGGCGCTCAACGCGGGGATGAATGCCTTTCAAAAGTTTCTGGTGGCGATATTGCCCAAAATTGCACCCGATCTGCGGGTGGCAAACGGCGTCAAGCCGCAATTCATTTCGCACGATCCCGCGGTGGTCGCGGCGTATACCGGTGATCGCCTGGTGCACGACCGCATCTCGGCGCGGCTGGCGCGCTTCATTGCCACGGCGGGACCACTCACCCTGGAGGCAGCACCCCAATGGAAAGTGCCGACGCTGCTGATGTACGCCGGTGACGACAGGCTGCTGAACCCGCAGGGCAGCCGCGACTTTGCCGCGCTAGCCCCCAAGGACGTAGTGACATCGGTGTGCTTCGACAAGCTCTACCACGAGATCTTCAACGAGCTTGACGCCAGCGCGGTGTTTGCCACGCTCCAGCAGTGGCTGGCAAAACGGTTCTAAGCGGAGCGCCCCAAGGCTCGTCGAATCCAGCCATGGCTGTTGACCAGAATCACACCGCCCAGCACCAGCGCTGCGCCACCCATAAAGCGGGTCTCCAGCGACTCCCCCAGCAGCCACACGCCAAAACCCACGCCAAAGATCGGGGTTAGAAAGGAAAACACGCCGAGCTCGGAGGCCAGGTATTTCTTGAGTAGCCAGAACCACACCAGAAAACTTGCAAACGACACAATGAGCGACTGAAACAGCAGGCTGCCCCAGGCCAGCGCGGTGGGCTTGATGGTTGTCTGTTCCAGTGCATAGGCTGCCCCCAGCAGCAGAACGAAGGCCCCCACCAGCTGGTACAGCAAAGTTTCTGACGCCGATGCGCGTGCCAACCGTGAGCAGCGGATGACCACCGTGGTTGCGGCCCAGGACAGCCCACCGAGTAACGCCAGGAAATCGCCCAGCAGCGAAGATTCACCTGTTGCTGCAGCGGTTGAAGCATGGGCAACAGGGCCGACAAAGGCGACCACGATGCCCGCGAATGCCAGGGCGATGCCAGTCCACTGCAGGGCATTGAGTCGTTCGGCAGGCAGCGCCACGTGCAGTCCGAG
>CAJBVC010000954.1 GCA_903958915.1 uncultured beta proteobacterium | reverse complement strand
GCTGCCATCCACTACTATCAAGCTCATGGATATCGACTTTGCCCACACGCTATGTGCACCGCTGGAAAGCCCGCGGCTGCGCCTGGAGCCCCTGAGCCACACCCACGCCGAAGCCGCTTTCGAGCCGCTGCAAAAAGATTCGCTGTATGAGTGGATCTCCATGAACAAACCGAGCAGCGTGTCATCCCTGCGCGAGGACTGGCGGCGCCTGGCCACGCGCATGTCGCCCGACGGCACGCGCGCCTGGCCCAACTGGGCCGTGCTTTGCCGCGAGAGCGGCGCCCTCATTGGCGAGGTCGATGCGGAGGTGAATGCCGACCGGGTTGCCATCAACTTTGGCTATTACTTCTTTGAGGACTACTGGGGAGAGGGTTATGCCACGGAGGCGGTGCAAGTTGCGGCTGAACACCTGCTGGCGTGCGGCGTACATCGCCTCGTGGCTACCGTGACGGTCGGCAACATCGCCTCGGCACGGGTACTCGAGAAGGCGCAATTTACCTTCTCGCGCATCATCCCCGATAACGACACCCTGCGTGGCGTTCTAGTCGATGACGCAGAGTACATTCGAGTCAAATAACCTGTTTAGGCTTATCCAGCGAGCGTAAGCAGCTATCAACTCAATAGCAGATGGCGCCAGCGTCGTGGTCACTTCATGCCTCGAAAAACCCTCGCTGCGCAATTTGCGCCACGGTTCAACCCGCAAAAACCACCAAATATCGCGGCATGCCGCAGGCCATCGCAAAGCCAGTGCATTCATCAATGCGCGTATTTACAGTTCACTCCATCAACACAAGGAGTGCCGCCATGTTCCAACTAGTTTCCCCCCTGTCCAAAGTGATGGTTTTGACGCTCAGCGTGGGTTTGACCTGGTCCACGCTAGGCACGATGACCGAGTCGTTCCGGCATGCCACCGACCCGGCGCAGCAGGTGGTGCAGTTGCCCCTGGTGGTGGTGGTCGGCCACCGCTCGGACTTGCTGGCACCAACCGCTCCGGTGGCCCAAGTGCAGGAACTGCCCGCTGGCGCTAAGCTTACGAAAATGAACGCCGACAAGAACCCCGCCATATGAACTACCACACGAGCGAAAGCCAGAACGGCTGGGTGCGGCTGCTGGACTGGCTCAAGGCCTTCAATCGCCTCGTGTTGCAGTGGGCTGCGTCACTCACCTGGTTTCGCCTGTTTGTCCTGTGCGGCGTGGTGTTGATCGCCGGCAGCATCATTGGCGACAAACTCAAACTGCACCATGCGCGCCGTCTGGTGGAGATTGACATCAACACGGATGAACCGGCCGTGCCGCCAGCGCCCATTCCACCCGAGGCCAACTGCCTGCCCGACGCGGTGACGGTTACCGACCAGAAGTACCTTCTGATTTGCGACCGCACACCGGTTGCCGGCGCAGCCAGCGAGGCACCCGCCAGCACACCCAAAGCCAAGGAAAAGAAGGCGCAGTCCAAACTCTCGGTGAAGACGGGTGGCAACCAATCTGACGTGCAACGCACTTTTGGTGGCTTTGTCGGCGACCTGTTCTCGATTCTGATGACGGCCTTCTTTGCCTACCTGATCGCGGCAAAGATCATTGGCCGCAAGACCG
>CAJBVC010000953.1 GCA_903958915.1 uncultured beta proteobacterium | reverse complement strand
TTTGATGGCCAGGATGTACCAGCTGCCCATGCTCATAACCACCAGAATCAAGAGCACGGTCTTGGCGACCGCGTCAGAGGTTTCCCACAGGGCTCCAATGCCATACGGGTTTTCTGCAGCTTTGGCAGCCTCAACCTTGGCCGGCGCTACCGCCGCTGCAGCAGGGGCTTCTGCGGGAGCAGGGGTTTGGGCAAACGCAACGCCAGCGAAAAGAGGTAAAGCCAACGCCGCCACTGACACGCAACGCGCGACAGCGCGAAAAAATGTACTACGCACTATGTTTCCTTTTTAGCAATATATTCAAGTGTATCGAACCACGAACCGCACTTTGGCATCCCGTGCAGCACAACGCGGATCGTCTATGCATTTTTTTTGGGAAGCAATGGCGTTAACCCTGAGCCCTGGACTGCATCACCTGTCAGACCGTCAATCCCTGCTTGACCCATAATCTGCGAGCGTTCAGATGAAGTGGTTTGCATCTGCGCACTTTTGACATGGCCATTGGCCGAGGAGATACTGATGACGATCGTAAAGTGGTGCATCCTGATTGCCTGTCTTCTGCCCATGATGACGGCACTACTGCCAAAAGTCAGTTCCCTGAAATACTCCTTCAAGGATGGCAAGTACGACAACAACAATCCACGTGAATGGGCGAGCAAGCTGGCTGGTTGGCAGCAACGTGCGATGGCGGCACATTCAAACGGTTTTGAAGCTTTGCCCCTGTTCATTGCCTCGGTGCTGGTGGCCCAAATGGGGCAAGGGGATCCAGCCCGCATCGACACTTTGGCCATCGCCTTCGTCGGTCTGCGCGTGGTGTACGTGGCGATGTACTTGATGAATCTCGGCACTTTGCGCACCCTGGTATGGACTGCCGCGCTAGGCACCAACGTAGCACTATTGATGCTCTGAGGAACCGCCTTTCTCTCCAGAGCCCCGGTTGCACGGCAGTGAAGCATGAGAATTCTGATCGTCGAAGATGAACCCAAGACCGGCGACTACCTTCGACAAGGTCTGACCGAGGCCGGATTCGTAACAGATCTGGTTCGCGACGGCCAGGACGGACTGCACATTGCATTGACAGAAGCCTATGACTTGGTGGTTCTTGACGTCATGTTGCCTGGACTTGATGGCTGGTCTGTACTAAGCGGGATCCGTCGATCAGGAAAAGACTTGCCGGTACTTTTCCTTACTGCACGTGATTCGGTGGATGATCGCGTCAAGGGTCTTGAACTGGGCGCTGATGACTACCTGGTCAAACCATTTGCTTTTTCGGAGTTGCTGGCTCGGGTACGCACACTCTTGCGGCGCGGGAGCAAGGCAACGACTGCGGAGACCTTGCGCGTTGCAGATCTGGAGCTGGATCTGCAGCGTCGCAGGGTCACCCGTGGTGGCAAGCGCATTGATCTGACGGCGAAAGAATTTGCGTTGCTGGAGCTATTGCTACGTCGCCAAAACGAAGTTCTCCCACGCTCATTGATTGCCTCTCAGGTATGGGACATGAATTTTGACAGCGACACCAATGTCATCGAAGTCGCTGTTCGCCGACTGCGTGCGAAGATGGACGACGACTTTGAACCCAAGCTCATCCGCACCGTACGCGGCATGGGTTATGTGCTGGAAAGTTCAAGTTGACTTTCTACAGCAAGCACTCGATTACATGGCGCTTGACGGTGTTGTTCAGCCTTGCTTCCGCGGCTGTGTTGCTGGCGCTAGGACTGGTGATAGCGTCATCTGTAGAACAGCACTTCGAAGAGCAGGATATGCAGGTTCTAAGCGGGAAGATGGAACTGGCCCGCAACACGCTGGAAAAGATGAAATCGCCTGCAGATCTGGCCAACGTTACCGCGTTGCTCGATAACTCGCTCGTTGGCCACCACGGTCTTGAAATGATGGTACTCGATGCCAGCAACAAGGTGCTGTTCGGTTCGTCGACAGGGCGCCTTTCAGCCAGCGCTGTGCTGGACAGCGCGATGTACAAGTCCAATCAGCCCGTGATCTGGAACCATGGGGGCCAAGCTTTGCGGGGACTGGCGACGAAGCTGCCAACGGGGGATGCACAAGCACCCGTTGTGACCGTTGCAGTGGGCATGGACATGGTGCACCATGAAGCATTCATGCATTCATTTCGCCAGACCCTATGGATCTTCGTGACTTGCGCAGCAGTCCTGACCGGAATACTGGCTTGGAGCGCTGCCCGGCATGGACTGGCACCGCTGCATGCCATGCGCGAACAGGCCGAGGCCATCACCGCCCAGCAATTGGACCAACGCCTGCAGGTGGGGTCAGTCCCGATTGAACTTGGCGCTCTTGCGCAATCCCTCAATGCGATGTTGACAAGACTGGAAGAAGCATTTGAGCGACTCTCCGGCTTTTCGTCAGATATTGCGCACGAACTGCGCACGCCTGTCAGCAACTTGATGACACAGACCCACGTTGCACTGTCACGTGGCCGCAATGCGGATGAGTACCGTGGAATTCTTGAGTCCAACGCTGAGGAATATGAGCGTATGGGTCGGATGATTTCCGACATGCTGTTGCTTGCCAAAGCCGAAAATGAACTGCTCATCCCCACTAGAGAAACAGTTAGTCTTGCAAGGGAAATTCGGGCCCTGTTTGAGTATTACGAAGCGGTAGCTTCGGAGAAAGAGCTTGTCCTCACAGTTCATGGCGACGGGGAAGTCATCGCAGATCGACTGATGTTGCGTAGAGCTTTGGGGAACCTGCTGTCCAATGCGATCAGGCACGCCACGACAAGAACCAGCATTGCTGTAAAGATTCACGAATCTCAACCGAACATCGCCGTGGATGTTGAAAACCAGGGCGACCTTATCCCCGAAGATCTACTGCAACGGGTTTTCGATCGTTTTTTTCGGATCGATCCATCGCGGCAACGCAGCACTGAAGGTACAGGTCTGGGACTGGCAATTACCAAGTCGATTGTGATTGCACACGGCGGGACGATTACGGCAACGTCGTCGCCCCAGCGGACGATCTTTTCCATCAAACTACCGATGCCGCACCAGGTAACGGGCTAATCGACGGCGAAGATTACGGAAATGTAATCTTCGCGACCACTTGCTGAAAGAACTGGAAGTGCATACTGCCTGCATATCTCCATAGCAAGGAAATGCACATGTCACTGCGAAGCTGTTTTACTGTCGTCATCGCCCTGCTCGGTGCAGGTGCATCGTCTTTCGGTCTGGCGCAAATGGACCACGGCGCACATGGCACTCCCGCACCCAAGTCGGCGACCGCCGAGGGGGTCATGGAACACGGCACCGTAAAGAAAGTTGACAAGGCTGGCGGGAAAGTATCGATAGCCCATGAAGCACAGAAAGGCGGAATGCCTGCGATGACCATGATTTACAAAATCAAAGACATGACCGTTCTGGACAAGCTTCAGGTAGGTCAAAAGATCCGTTTCGCCACCGCGTCAAGCGACAGTACGACTGTGGTTCGGGTCGAACCAGCGAAATAGATCAACCAGACTCTGTGAACCTGAGTCGCAGCGTCGGGACAGCACAGGATTCTTCATGCGACTGCCGCCAACCGCTTTTGTAATTGTGGTGCTTATGGCCCTGACCGGGGCTGGTCATACCCTAGCTCAGGAGACTGCACCGGGCGCAACTATCGAAGGGTTGCTGTCACTATTGAAGGAGCGCAATCCAGACTACGCATCCATGCGTCACGAGGCAATGGCATCCAGTGAGCGCATCGAGCCGGCTGGTGCGTTGATGGCGCCCCGCTTCAAAGTGGAATGGGAAGACATCACCAAAAGCGGTGAGCAGTTTCCTACCGTATTGCCAACAGAGGTCGGAAGCACCCGCTACACCGTCTCACAGGATTTGCCGTGGCCTGGCAAGAGAGACCTGAAGCGCGAAATTGCCATGCACGATGTCGAGGCAGCCAATGGCAGAGGAAGGCAGACTTTGGTCGAAATGGCGGCCCGGGTAAAGATAGTCTTTGCACAACGTTACCTCCTGCAGGCCACCCAGCGCCTCGTCAATGAAAACCTCGACCTGATGCTCCAGCTGGAAAAGGTGCTGCAGGTCCGTTATGCCGGGGGACTCGCTTCGCAGCAAGACATTACTCGTATTCATGTGGAGCATACCGGCATGCGCGTCGAACTGGTCGGTCTGGCAGGTGAGCTCAAGGCAACGCAGAGTCGATTGAATGCCCTGTTGGCCAGACCCCTTGACGCTCCACTGGCACTACCCGCCATGTTGAGACCCTTGCCTGACAAGTCCCAGCTTGATTTCGCTGTCTTGTCGATCCGGCTGCGCCGTGCCAACCCTCAGGTTGCGGTCGAATCCTATCGCGTCAAAATCGCTGAAAAATCCCGTGATCTGGCGTACAAGAATCGCTACCCCGACTTCACGATCGGCGCGAGCGCAATGCAGCGCCAGGGTGCGGTGAATGAATGGGGATTGATGCTCGAACTCAACCTTCCGCTGCAACGCGACGTACTGCGCGCGCAGGAGCGCGAATCACAAGCCATGGTAT
>CAJBVC010000952.1 GCA_903958915.1 uncultured beta proteobacterium | reverse complement strand
CGACGCTGCGCTGCGCGTCCCGATGAGCTGGTCGGCCGATAAGTCCGGATTTACCAGCGGCACACCGTTTCGCAACGTCGCCAGCAACGCCGCGACCCAAAATGTAGCAGCGCAAACCGCACAGCCGAACTCGCTGCTCAACTGGTACAAGCAACTGCTCGCTCTGCGCAACACCCTGCCTTCGATTGCCAGTGGCAGCTATGTGGCACCTTTCGTGAGCGGACAGGTCATGGGCTTTCAGCGCCACCTGGGGAGTGACAAGGTGCTGGTACTGATCAATTACGGCACCAGCAGCGCCAATGTCACAGTACAGGACCTGCCCGCCAATGTGAAACTGGTGGCGCGGCTTGGCTTGGCAGCAACCACCTCCGCGGACCCCACGGGTCGGGTCACGCTACCAATCGGCGCCCAATCCGTCGAGGTTTACCTGTTGCAACCCTAAAGGTCTGACGGACTCCGCCCTCTGATGCATCCCGCCAAGATGATGGCACGGGTGATGTGATGGCGTGAAAGCTTTGACAAGGCAAGCCAAATTGCTCCTGATTCAGGAGCTGTCTACGCAAGCCAGTTGTGCGCTACAGCCTTATTGGATGAATGGGCGTCGGATCAGTCACACCGCCGATGGTTCTCGAATCTCATTGATCAGATCTGGATGGTGATCGAGAATTTTTAACAATTGGACCAATGACAGCGGAGGTTTGGTTTTCCCGTTTTCATATCTTGAAAAAGCGTTAACTCCCCCACCAAACAATTCGGCCGCCTGGCGTTGATCAAGCGCGAGCTTTTTGCGTGTCCTGGTGATGAACCTGGGGTCAATGCTGGCTGCATTGACTTGTTTCTTAAATGAGTTGACGGCGCAGCCGTACAGGTCGGCATTTTCACGATCCATGATGATTTCTGCACAAGCAGGGCAGAAGTCACCAGTCACGCCAGCAATCACGGTGCTCTCGCCTTTGTACGTGTACTGAACATCCCTCGTGTCATAGATAAGCTCAACGGCACCGCAAACGGGGCATTTCATCTTCATAGCTCCTTGAAAGAGACGACCAAAACGTCGTCGATGACGGTTAGTTTCAAATAGACGTGGCCTGCTTTTGTCAATGGACGATAAACGTCTTGCCAAATCGTATGGTCTGCGTGCGTCGTCATGGACTTGTAGAAGTCGCCTCTCTTGAGCGCCAGGACGATGTTCTCGATCCCCTGACGATCAACACCCAGACTGTCAGCGCTATCAACGGCACTCTGCGCAAAGCGAATCAGCCCTTGTCGAACAAGTGCATGAATCATCGACAGTTTGCAATGTGGCGTTGCCTTTTCCATGGTTCAGATAATAAACCTTATAGGTTACTTTTCCAAATAAGGGGATGGACTGCTCTCGATGTGTGGCACCGTTGTATAACAAAAGATTCGCTCGCATTGCTCCTGATTCAGTAGCTGTCTACGCAAGCCAGCTGTGCGCTACAGTCGTATTTGATATACAACGCCTCCTTCAGCCTAATGCCCATGTGGCGCAATGCTCACCAGTGTCACCAAGCCGATACCGGCCAGCAGCCACGCTATCTGAGCGGCGGTCTGGGCAGCATTCAGCCGCTTTTGCAATTGTGGAATGAGGTCGGCCAAGGCCACGTAGATAAAGCTGCTGGAGGCGACCACCAGAAAGTAGGGCAAGTAGTCCTGCAATTGATCGACCAGCCAGAAACCGACCAGGCCGCCAATCGAAGTCACAGCACCGGCCAATGACACCTTCACCAGCGCCATGCGGCGGTTGCCGTTGGACTG
>CAJBVC010000951.1 GCA_903958915.1 uncultured beta proteobacterium | reverse complement strand
GGCAGCACATCAAGTACGACCGCCACGTGTTTGCCAACCACGGTGTTGAGGTGCAAGGCTATGCCCACGACACCATGCTGCAAAGCTATGTGCTGGAAGTGCACAAACCGCATGGCCTGTCCAGCCTGGCCGAGCGCCATCTGGGGCGCAGTGGCATCACTTTTGAAGACCTGTGCGGCAAAGGCGCAAGCCAGATCTGCTTTGACCAGGTGGACATCGCCAAAGCCGCAGAGTATTCGTGCGAAGACTCCGACCTGACGCTCGATGTGCACCGGGCGCTTTGGCCTCAGTTGCAGGCCAATGAAAAGTTGAAATTCGTCTACGCACTGGAGATTGCCAGCAGCGAAGCGCTCTACCGCATCGAGCGCAACGGCGTGCTGATTGATGCCCCCACGCTGGCCGCGCAGAGCCATGCACTGGGCCAGCGCATCATGCAGCTGGAGACCGAGGCGCACGCACTGGCTGGCCAACCATTCAACTTGAGCAGTCCCAAGCAGATCGGCGAGATTTTCTTCACCAAGCTCGGTCTGCCGGTGGTGAAGAAAACCGCCACCGGTGCACCGAGCACTGACGAAGAGGTGCTGGAAAAACTTGCTGAAGATTTCCCGCTGCCGGCCAAGATTCTGGAACACCGTGGATTGGCCAAGCTCAAGGGTACCTACACCGACAAGCTGGCACAGTTGGCGTTGCCGCGTACCGGGCGCGTGCATACGCACTATGCGCAAGCGGTCGCGGTCACCGGGCGCCTCTCCAGCAATGACCCCAATCTGCAGAATATTCCCATTCGCACCGCGGAAGGCCGGCGCGTGCGCGAGGCCTTTGTGGCACCGGCGGGCAGCGTGATCGCCAGTGCCGACTACAGCCAGATTGAGCTGCGCATCATGGCCCACATCAGTGGCGATGCCGCACTATTGCGCGCTTTCACGGACGGGTTGGACGTGCACCGTGCCACGGCGGCCGAGGTGTTTGGTGTGGACGTTGACCAGGTGTCGAGCGAGCAGCGGCGCTACGCCAAAGTCATCAATTTCGGGCTGATTTATGGCATGAGCGCCTACGGCCTGGCACGCAATCTGGGCATCGACAACACCGCCGCCAAGAATTACATCGCCCGCTATTTCGAGCGCTACCCTGGCGTCAAGCAATACATGGACGAAACCCGGCTGGAAGCCAAAAGCAAGGGGTACGTGCAGACCGTGTTCGGCCGGCGCCTGTACCTGCCCGAGATCAACTCGCCCAATGGCCCTCGAAGGGCGGGCGCCGAGCGGGCTGCCATCAACGCGCCCATGCAGGGCACCGCAGCAGACCTCATCAAACTCAGCATGGTCAAGGTGCAGCAAGTGCTCGATGCACAAGCCCGCGGCACCAAGATGATCATGCAAGTGCACGACGAACTGGTGTTTGAGGTGCCCCTTGCAGAAGTGGACTGGCTGAGAAAGGAAGTCCCGCGCCTGATGGCGGGCGTGGCCGACCTCAAGGTGCCTTTACTCGCAGAAATAGGTGTGGGCCCCAACTGGGACCAGGCCCACTAAGCTACTTTCCTGCCGTGACGGTGGCCTCTTCCAAGATGAGCGGATACATGTAGCCGGCGCCAAAGTCCTTGTTCAGGGTCACCTTACCGGAGACGGTCACCGCGTCGCCTACCTTGGCGGTTTGCGTGCTTGTCACCGAGAGATCGTTATTGTCCTTGCCACCCGTGCCGTCCTGAATGTGCAGGAAGTTCCGGCCCATGATGCCATTGTTGACCT
>CAJBVC010000950.1 GCA_903958915.1 uncultured beta proteobacterium | reverse complement strand
ATATTCCAACATACCCCTTGCGCCAGTCCGCCAGAACGGCCTTATGGCTTGTTCACCCAGAATCCCACACTAGCACCTAGATTCTTGCTGGTTGCGCTGAAGTCCAGATAACCCTGGCTGGCAATGAAATCACCCAAAGCATTTCCTCCTTGAGCGGCTAGGCCTGGTGCATAAAAGTACCACTGGGAACGTGCATTGTCCCAAGCCCACAGGGTCGTGAGGTTGGCGCTGCCGCTGGCAGATGTGGCCGACGCAATATCCTGATTGAACTCTCTAGGCGTGCGGCTGTTGCCGATGGAGAGCAGATGCCATCCTTTTTGCAATGCCCCCGAGGTACCGTCCTTGAATGCACTTGACGTGATGGCTGTTCCCGTGACCACAGCTTTGGCAAACACTTGCTTGCAATGGATCCAGTAGCCTTCGCCACCATTGATCGTTGTGAGCGCCGCGTAGCCCATACTGCTGCGGTAGTCAGCCAGCGCCTGCCCCGTGAGGGATGGCGTGTAAAACGCCCACTGGTTTGTGGCAGGCAGCCACTTCCAGACGGAGGTGACTGCATTGGCATCAACAAAGTTGGTGGCAACATCAATGGCAACGTTGTAAGGGTTGCCAAGCAAGTTCCAGCCTGGTGCGCATGCCGTCTGGGCGAAGCCTTGCAGCGCGTCGTACTTGGGGCTGGTGGTCTGTGTAACCAGTTCCAGCGCACCCCATCGGCCAAAGCGGCTGGCGCTGCCCACGTCACTGAAATGCACGAAAAGGCCACCGCCCGCAGTATTCCATTCTTGCAAGTAGGTCGCATACAGCGTCCCCATGCGCGGATCGCGGTTGGCAGCGTCCATCATGGTGTTAATGGCAACATTGTTGGCGGGCGCACCCACACCCACCAGGTGCTGACCTCCCTCATAGGCCAGCAAGGATACGTTTTGCTGAACCGCCAGTTTGGCATGCGCACTGATGCGGCTGCGCACGATGGGCATACCCGATAGCCCTTCGTACTTCAGTTCGGTGCCGGTGTTCATTTCGGTGAACAAGCGGCCGAGGCCGCCATCCGCCTCAGCTGCCCAGCCGGCGACGGTCGCCTCGAACTCCGGCAGGCCAATATGATCACCCACGTAAGGAGCGATTGCAAGGCCATAAATGCCCTGGTTGCGGCAAGGAGCCAGAGTCGACAGCGGACAGGTCAGCGCCGTCTCGGCAACATAGCTATTGGCCGCCTGTCCCGCCATGACACAACGCACCCGATCCGCCTGCGCACCAAATGCTGTGCGCCAGAGTTGGCAGATTTGGGCAGTGCGTTCGCCAAAGCGGTTCAGCCGCTTGTCAAAGTCACTGCCGATTCGACCAGCAAACTGTGTCACACCCTCGTCGTTGATGGCGCGGCCCTGACTGAACTGGTCATTCCAGATTTCATTGCTGTACTCCACGTAAACCGGCAAGGTGCTGGCGAGGCGCTCGCGTACCAAAGCGGCGAAGGCGCTCACATATGCATCGGTGGCGGGCTGAGGCATATTGAACCAGGGTTGCACGCCCAGGCGGTTGACCAGGTCCACCATGACTTCAACCGGGACACCTCGTTCGGTTGTGTAGCGCGCATCTGCAGGTAAGGCGCGCTTGGAAAAGTCGCTTTGCAAACTGTTGTTGGTGCGCTGCCAGTCCATAAAACGCGCTGCGCTGAAGCCCTGCAAGCGGGCGAGAAAGTCTGGCGAAAACACCTCACCAGCGTTGGCGCGTGATTCCATTGCAGGGGCATACAAGCGAATGTTGCGGATCGGGTCGCTGCCATCGATGTCTGTGATACAAATCTGGATACCTGGTTCCTGTGGGGTGACGCTGATCACATCGGTGCCAGGCACGGTCGAAGCGCCCAATTTAAGTCGTCCTGCCAGGCTGTAGCTCAGGCTGCCACGACCATCAAAACGGACCGTCCAATCCCCCGCCGGGTAAGGCAGTTTGCCATCCTGGGGGCCGCCAACCACGGAGCCCATGGAAAACACCAAGGTACATACGCGGGTGTATTGCACTGCCGCACCGGAACTGGGGCTTAGCGTGCGTAACCAGCCGTTCGCATCGAGTTGAAGACGCCCCGCTTCATTGGTATCGAAAGTACCATCACGCTGCGTATACCAATCTCGCGATTGTTTGAACGCGTCAATGAAGGGCAATTGATTCGAATAGTCGTTCACTTCCGTCAGGTTGGTCCCCAAACGAGCGCCATTTTCTGCACTAGCGCAAGGCCAGGATGAGAGCAACAACGCCATCAGACCAACAGCACAGGTAATAGTGCGTTTCCGCTGCATAAGAGTTCCTCCAGTTGGATGCCCTGCAAGCGCGTAATCGCGCCCTGCAATCATCGCATGATCCAACCGCCTAACGCATCACTGACGGCTAGGCGTGGACGATGGCGTTGCCAATCTCCGGCCAACGGCGGCGTATGTAGAGCCACGACAGCAGCCCGATGCACAGCATCAGCAAAGAGGCGACGGCCAGCCCCACGGTGGAATGCATCACCAGGGGCGAAATCACGCCGGCCACGATGCCGTTGGCGGTCGACCCCACAAACATCTGCAGGCTCGAGGCCATGCCCCGTCGTTCGGGATGCAAGTCCAGCACCAGCAGCGT
>CAJBVC010000949.1 GCA_903958915.1 uncultured beta proteobacterium | reverse complement strand
TTACGTCCTTGCCGCTCTTGCTGGATGCCACCACACCCAGGTTTTGCAGCTTCTTGAGCGCGTAGTTGATGAGGTGGGTGTCTTCCACGTTCATGATGAAGCAAATGTCGGCCAACCGCTTGTTGCGGGCACGGTGGGTTACATGGTGCAGCACCAAAACATCCAGTGGTGTCAGGTCCTTGAGGCCGGCCGCACTCATGCAGTGCGTGATCCAGCGGTGAAAGGCATTGCCCGCCACGATCAGGCCAAACTCGAACTCGCTCATCTCCGCGCTGCGTGGCGACACCAGATGGGCCGACGACACAATCGGCTCGCTGCCTGGAGTCGCACTTAAGCTGTTGGATACTGGCGCAGGTGTGGCAGGTTTCTTGGCCATGGGCGGACTCCAGGTTGGCATCTTTGTTGCGTGGCCGAATTGTAGGCAGCAAGATGACAATTTATCAACAATTTGTTGACATTTAGGGAAAACACCGAGATGCACTGCCCAATTGCGATTTACATTTCAGTGTCTGCCCCGCCACACCATCCATTCATTCAACCCACCGGAGTTTTTTATGAAACGTCGCCTGTTTGCCCTGACCGCCACTGCCGCTGCCCTCACGCTGAGCCTGGCCAGCGGTGCCGCTTTTTCCCAAGTGAAATGGGACCTGGCCAGCGCCTACCCCGCCACCAATTTCCACTCCGAAAACCTGCAGCAGTTCGCCAACGACGTAGACAAAGCCAGCGGCGGCAAGCTCAAGATCACTGTGCATGCCAATGCAGCGCTGTTCAAAGCACCCGAGATCAAACGTGCCGTTCAGGGTGGTCAAGCCCAGGCCGGTGAGATCATTTTTGCCAACTTTCAGAATGAATGGCAAATCTACGGTGCCGATGGCCTGCCCTTCCTGGCCGACAGCTACGACGAGGCCGCCAAACTGTACAAGGCGCAAAAGCCACTGATCGAGAAAAAGCTGGGCGAGCAGGGCATGGGCCTTTTGTACGCCGTAGCCTGGCCACCACAGGGCATCTACACCAAGAAACCGTTGAACTCTGCCGCAGACCTGAAAGGCATCAAATGGCGCGCCTACAGCCCCAACACCAGCCGCATTGCCGAACTGGTGGGTGCACAGCCGGTCACCGTGCAAGCCGCGGAGCTGTCGCAAGCACTGGCCACCGGCGTAGTGGAGTCGACCATGACATCGGGAGCCACCGGTGTCGACAGCAAGTTGTACGAGTCCCTCAAGTACTACTACGACATGCAGGCCTGGTTGCCCAAGAATGCTGTCATCGTCAACAAGGCCGCATTTGACGCCCTCGACAAGCCAACACAGGCCATAGTCCTTAAGGCCGCAGCCGATGCCGAAGTCCGGGGCACTGCGGCCAGCAAGCGTGTCAACACTGAAACACTGGAAAAGCTCAAGGCCAACGGCATGAGCGTCGTGGTGCCATCGGCGCAGTTAAAAGCCGACATGAAAAAGGTGGGCGACACCATGCTCAAGGAATGGCTGGAAAAAGCCGGCGCTGAGGGCAAG
>CAJBVC010000948.1 GCA_903958915.1 uncultured beta proteobacterium | reverse complement strand
TTCAATACCCATAGCGCGCCTGCACCTGGGTGGCGGTTCAGTTCAACGGGATCTTTAGACTACCGATCGCGGAACGCGACCAATGGCGTTGCTCGGCCAAATTCGCCGCGCCCGCCAGTCTAAAGACACTCTGCATTATGTAGAGCTCCACATAATGGTCAAGTCCGGGTGCTCTGTTCGTCGATAGCACTGCTACCTAGCCGACCTTCGATTACTTCGGCGCGCATCCGTTTCGGAGCGAGCAAATTGCTGAGTCGAAGGTCGGGAGTCAGCCCTCTGCCGCCGGACAAAAGTCTTTGAACCAGGCACTCAAAGTTGTATGTCGGGTATCGAGAGTTTCATAAACTGGCATTGCAGCGATTGCCTGTGACGAAGATCGGCTATCGGACTTACCCAGTTGAGTGAAGTCCGAGACGTCACGATGTGAACGTCAGACAAATACAGAAACGACTCCACCTTGACGTGATTGCGTACCGACAAGCTGAGCACCAAGGAAAAGTGGTGCTAGAGTCAGTGATTCGAACAGACCGTTCGATCTTCGAGGAGACGCCCAGTGAAGAAACTTGCACAAGCAGCCGCACTTTTGGCTGCATTTGGCGGAGGGGTGATCGTGAACTGGGCGCTTGCGCAGGTGCCCGCTTCCGAGGACCCGCTTCTGGTTGCGCCAGCGCACTATAAAGTTCGCTTCGAAAACGATCGGGTTCGCGTATTGGAAGGCTTTGACGCCCCTGGCGAGAAGATTGCCATGCATGGGCATCCTGACACGCTTATGGTCGTACTGTCATCTTTCAAGCGCAGGCTTACCCTTGGAAACGGGCGTGTTATTGAGACTGAGTCCAAGCCAGGCGACGTGAGATGGATGCCTGCGCAATCTCATGCAGGCGAAAACATCGGCAACACGGAAACTCGCGCGCTCTTTATCGAGTTCAAGGCGCAAGCTCGCTGACAAGGGCAAAGCGACGTACTGAAGATACGTCCCGTTCACAGCGCCCACTTTGCAGGTTCGAATTCGGCCGATCATGGCACTTTGAATTGAATGACTGGTAGCGAGAACTTTGTTGGACCGATAGCCTGAAGCAGGAAGGCCCGTCAGTAAGATTCGTGTGAAAATCGGCCACTTCGAGCAAATCCTATAGCGGCAATGTCATTCGAGTCGGCATTCCTTCGGGTGTGAGGTCCGTCGGGTAGTCACCAAATCGTTTCAGCTTGCTGGTGGCATACGGGCTGAGGAATGCCAAATCGGCGGGACGAATGCTGACCCCCTCCGCCTTCAGCATATGAAGTGCCTGGGTCTGATCCACCACGTTTTGCAGCGCCACTGCGTTGGTCACGAGTTCGTTGTAAACGATGGCCTTTTCTTGATCTGCAGGGTTGTTTGAGCGGAGGTGTCCGCCAGCTCCGAAGGCGAGGTGCTTGGCAAATTTGTGGTGCCGCTCGATCTTGGTCGTTCCCTTATGCACTGTGCGACGCAAGGACTCGTCCATGATCCATTCCAGAAGATACGTTGTGCGAACTGCATTACCAAGCTCTTTCAAAGCCAGAGCGAATCGATTTTTGGTGCTGTAGCTATTGATCTTCGCCAACACTGCAGAAGGCGCGATGGTGCCGCTCTGGATTGCCAGTGCCAGTTGCATGAACAGGGGATAGTTTTCATGGATCAGCGCCCAGTTGACCGTGCCGGAAAACAATGAGTTGATTTTTGCGTATCTGTTGGCGCTATCAGACCGATATAGATTCAAAGTATGCCAACGCCGGATACGCGGCATCAGTTCAATTCCCAGAAGGTACGCCAGGCCAAAGACGGCTGCCGACTGACCATGGGTATCCGCATGCACGCGGCTGGGTTTCACATCCGATAGGTTTTGAAGTAGCGCATCAAGAATGTATGTCGCCTCGTAGGTTCCGCAGGCGATGAAGTGGCTGAACAGCGCAATGTAGTTGTCAGCAACATGGCGGTATGCAATTCCGCCGGTTTTGCCGTAACGGATGTGATGTTCAGCAAGCAGGTTGTCTTCGTACGTTTCGAAATGTGTGCCATCGGCTGCCGCGGATTGGCCTGTTCCCCATTGCTGTGGCAACTCAAATTGGGCATACAGGTTGATCAGGTCAGCAGAGGCAGCTCTTAAGTCTTCAATGTCAACATGGCGACGATCAGCAAATGCCAGTTGATCAGCAGTGACTGTTCCACCGAGATGGCGTGCAGCTTCCGTTGGTCCGAGGCCGCAGCCATAGGCAAATGTCGTGAGCACGTAGCGGTGACTAGCCTCTTTAATTTGTGGAGCCAGGCGGGATGGGAGACCAAAATGTTGCCCCCATTTCGCCCAGTGTTCTGTATTAGAAATCGCCTCCAGTACAGCGCGCTCCGGCATGTGCGCCATCATCTGTTTCTCAAGATCGATCGCTGACTCCGGGGTTTCTACCGCGCGCAGCCGCGTTACCACTGGTCGCCCGTGTCTCCCTCGGCGCAGGTACGCCTGCTGGCCACCGCCCACAGCGTTATCCAGAAAATGGGCTTTTTGATCAAGAGCATCTTTCACCGCGCGCACTAAGCCGTCGGCGCCATTTGCCCATCCGCGTGCAGTGGCATATGCCGCGACTGCGGCAGGTTCGGCGGCTTCAGATGGCAACCGATCCCAAAACTGATCAAAACTAAGGGAACCGCTCACGAAAACCTCACCCGCCTTGATCGCATTTGCCAACTCCAGAATGGTCACGACTTCCAATTGGCGTCTGTTGAAAATTCGTTTGTCGTTGGCATGGTCATGCACGAGGGCGTGCCATTCGAGCGGCAACGCATCGGGAGCCACGCCGGCGACAGTCAAATAGTCTGTGTGTGAGGAATCCTGAGTTGAAATCGACTGCACCAGAAGCAGCAGCCCCTGACTTGTCGGTGCACCCTGTAGAGGCAAAGTCTCAACCAAACGTAGCAACGCGCTCCGAAGTGGAACGAATACGGCGCGAGCAAATGGACGCCAGTTCTGCCTCTCGTGTTTCAAGTGCTCCTGGCAGCTCTGTACCAGTGCTTCGCGCCCACCTTGTGCGGCGTACAGCGACTCCACCCGTGAAACCTTCTGAACTGGGTCAGTAACCAATCCGTGCACGATCAGCGAACCATGGAATGCACGGATAAGGGCATCGGTTTTATTGCGCCGCGTTTGATACCACTCTGTCAGGCGTAGCTCACTCTTCCACTCTACTTTGCGGGCAAGCCTGAGAAGCATTTGTGTCAAGTCGTCCAGGACCTGGCCGCGCGCATCGTGGATCACAGCCATCAGCAAGGTATGGCGCCGTGGGGCGACATACTCCCGCAGTTCAAGTGCGTTGAGTCGTCGTGCCTCATTTGCCCACTGCAGAATCTTTGAATCGGCAATTGACTGCAACGCCGTCGTTGGATTTGGCAACTGCACAAGCCACTGGTAGCGGTCAATCAGCGCATTGAGATTTTTTCGCGAGGCACGCCCCGGCGCATCACACAAATTGGCGAAAGGCGATTTCATCGTCTTAGGATCCACAACCAACAGTGTTTCCAGTACATCTCGCTGGGTCCTACTGAGGAGGCCACAGACATCGCCCCACTGGTTGGCGTTAACGTGGCTATGCGCTGTGCCTGCCAGACGCCGCAAAGTGCCGAGCGCAGGTAACTCGAAGCCGTGACGAATGAGGGCGTCAATCGCTGAATTGATGATGTCAGCTGGATCCGTGCGCGCGTGGGCAGTCTTACTCATTACGGCTTTGGTCAGTGCCAGCGCCTCAGGCCCCCACGAAACCACACCAAGCCGTTTGAAAATGGCCTGTCGATGCCGATAGCGAGTTCGCTCCGGGAAGATCTGGTTGGGTTGGAATTCGACGCCCATACGGCGGGCGACGTGCTCAATTGCGATGTTGGGTATTTCGGCGGGCGGCCGAAATCGTCCAATACTCTGGAAGATCTTTAGCTGCACCAGTAGTGCCACCTGCGATGCGGTTGCCCGCACAACGGTAGGCGCCCACTGGCGCTCATCAAAGCTCGGGCTGAAGAGTTGCTGCAAGTCGCCTGGAGTCAGCGGATCGGGTAGTTCTGGATAGATTACGCTTGCTGTGGTGGGCGTCATACGGTTCCGGATTTGACAGGGCCGGAAACCATACCAAAGCCACCTTGCGCGCAAGCAGCTTATTCCGGCAAAACAACGAAGTGGCCGGTTTTCACACGAATCTTACTGACGGGCCTTGCTCTGACATTGCTCAGCAACTATGCCGTGCAGGGCAAGCGCTGCGCGTACGTTTGTTACAACCGCCCACTCGCGGATCACATCGCCAAGGTTGCATCGGCGACGGTGGAGGTTGACACCTTTCATGGATACGCAGTCGAGTACCAGCGCTCCAAGGGTTTGGATGTTGACTTTAAGGACTCTCAAGCGTTTGAGAAAGTCGCACAGTACTTGATCGACCATGCGCAGGAACAAGTAGCACGCCTCGATTTGCTGGTGGTTGATGAAGCCCAGGATATGCAACCGCAATGGGTGGAGGCGATTTTTCAGCGACTGAAACCGGATGGTCGGCTCTACGTGTTGGGAGATCCTGACCAGAATCTCTATGCACGCGAAACCTTTGATCTGCCCAAAGCCGTTCGCATCCATTGCATGGAGAACTTTCGCAGTCCGGGAAACGTTGTCCATACCCTCAACGCTTTCCGGCTCAGCGGCCAACCGGTGCAAGCTCGACTTCCGTGGAAGGGATCGGAGCCCGGCTTTCATGTCTACCATGGGGATAACTGCACCAAAGCCCTCGAGCGCACCGTGCAAACGCTGGTCAATCACCTGTGCGCCCTCAACGGCCTGCCTGCGCTCACCTTCATCATGGCGGACGATACCGGCCTCGAACAAAACCGCGCCGCCCGCGATGCCCTGCTCGTTG
>CAJBVC010000947.1 GCA_903958915.1 uncultured beta proteobacterium | reverse complement strand
TGACAGCCTCAAACTCTCCCGCATGGACGCATTGCGCACCAGTGCTGCCCTGGGTGAAGGTGCGGTGTGGGACGGCGCTGCGGCACTGCAGGCCACAGTACAACAGTTGCGCGGCCACGCCGAACTGCCCATGGTGCCGGTACCAGCGAGTTTGCAAGCCCAAATGCGTCCGTACCAGCAGCAAGGCCTGAACTGGCTGCAGTTCCTGGGCCACAACAGCCTGTGCGGCATTCTGGCCGACGACATGGGGCTGGGCAAAACCCTGCAAACGCTGGCGCATATCCTGGTCGAGAAAGAAGCAGGTCGCCTCACGCGCCCGGCGCTGATCGTAGCCCCGGTCAGTCTGATGGGCAACTGGCGACGCGAGGCCGAACGTTTTTCGCCCACGCTGCGTGTGCTGGTGCTGCACGGCAAGGACCGGCACGATGCCGCTGCTGAGATGGCCAGCCACGACGTGGTGGTGGCGCCCTACTCCCTGTTGCCGCGCGACCGCGAGCGCTGGTTGCAGCAGGCCTGGCATTTGGTGGTGCTCGATGAGGCACAAAACATCAAAAACGCCAACACCCATGCGGCGCAAGTGGTGGGAGAACTCAATACGCGGCATCGCCTGTGCCTGTCCGGCACACCCATGGAGAACCATCTGGGCGAACTGTGGAGTCTGTTCCACTTTCTGATGCCGGGTTTTCTAGGCAGCCAGCAGCGCTTCAAGGACCTGTTTCGCAACCCCATCGAAAAACTCGGCGACGGTGAGCGGCTCGACCAGTTGCGTCGCCGCATCACACCGTTCATGCTGCGCAGAACCAAACGCGAGGTGGCCACCGAACTGCCCGACAAAATTGAGAGCATCTCCAGCATCGAGTTGCAGGGCAAGCAGGCCGACCTGTACGAAACGGTACGCCTGTCGACCGAAAAAGCGGTGCGCGAAGCCCTCAACGCCAAGGGGTTGGCCAAGTCGCAAATCCACATTCTGGATGCGCTGCTCAAGTTGCGCCAGGTGTGCTGCGATCCGCGCTTGCTGGCACTGGCGTCCGCCAAAAAAATCAGACAGTCGGCCAAGCTCGAGCACCTGATGGAGATCCTGCCCGAGATGATCGCCGAGGGCCGCCGCGTACTATTGTTTTCGCAGTTCACCAGCATGCTCGCGCTGATTGAGGACGAGCTCAAGGTACGCGATATTCCCTGGGTCAAGCTCACCGGTCAATCCCAAAAACGCGATGAACTGATAGACCGATTCACCTCTGGCGAAGTACCGCTGTTCCTGATCAGCCTCAAAGCCGGTGGGGTCGGTCTGAACCTGCCGCAGGCCGACACTGTCATCCACTACGACCCGTGGTGGAACCCGGCGGTAGAAAACCAGGCCACCGACCGCGCCCACCGCATCGGCCAAACGCACCAGGTGTTCGTCTACAAACTCGTCGCCCAGGGCACCATCGAAGAGCGCATCCTGGCCTTGCAGGAACGCAAGGCCGCGCTGGCCGAGAGCATGTACAGTGGCTCGCAAGGCAGGAAGCAACCCCTGTTTTCTGAGAGCGACGTCGCAGAATTACTCAAGCCACTGGGATAGGTCGCGGTACTGGGTGCGATTCAAACTGCAGAGGAATGCGTGGGAGGTCGAGGTTTATTGGGGCACGCCGACCAAGCAGCAGTAGACCCATGCTTTTTGATACTTGACGTGCAGTACTAGAATGCCGCTATGAGCAATTGGTCTACCTGTCCGGCAGTTGATCGCGATCCTGAGAAGGTCAGTGGGGCCTGGGTTTTTCGCGGAACCCGCGTGCCGGTCGCTGCACTATTTGAGAACCTCGAAGATGGTGCGCAACTCTCAGACTTCGTTGCGTGGTTCCCTGGCGTCACCTTGGAGCAGGCGCGCGCTGTGCTAGAGCACGTCGCTCACACACTGGAAACCGCATAAGTGCTGGTGCTTTTTGATCAGGGCACACCGGTTCCATTACGTAACCATCTGCAGGGGCATCAAGTTTCCACCGCTTACGAATTGGGCTGGACCAGTATTCAAAATGGCGAACTGTTGTTACAAGCGGAGAAGCACGGTTTCGCGGTCTTGGTCACGACAGATCAAAACCTCAAGTATCAGCAAAGACTGGCTGACCGCAAAATTGCCATTGTGGTTTTGAGCGCGGCGAGTTGGCCACGCATTCAAAAGATACTGCCCGCTATCGCTAATGCGATCAATGACATTGAACAAAACAGCTACATTGAAGTTGTTGTGCCTTACTGATCTAACCATCGCCAGTCAAGGCAGGAAGCAACCCCTGTTTTCTGAGAGCGACGTCGCAGAATTACTCAAACCGTTGGGATAACCCATGCACACAACTTCCCAGCCCTTGCCCACCGCGGCCTACCAGGCCTGTGACGAGCACACCTACCAGTCCAGCGCGCTCACACGCGGACCGTGGCATCCGGACCACCAGCATGCCGGCCCGCCGATTGCACTCGCTTGCCGGGCGATCGAAGCGGTTGCGAAGGAGCACGGACTGGGACACCTGGCGCGACTGACGGCCAACCTGCTGCGCCCGGTGCCAATCGGGAAACTGCGCGTGTATGTCACAGCAGATTACGTGGGACGCAATGCCGGGCATTTTTCGGCCCAGCTCACGGTGGGTGGCAAGGAAGTTGCACGGTTCACGGCACTGGCCCAGCGGGAGGCTGACATTACGCTGCCAGCCGATCTGCCCGGTCATCCGCTACCGTCGCTGCACGTCGGGCCGGGAGTGTCTGCACCGACAACGTTTCCGTTCGCCGGTCGGCATGTGGGTTACTCGGACCTGGTCGAAACGCGCAGCGCCAGTGGCACCATTTTTGCCGGACCCTGCAAGATCTGGTTTCGCCTGCGCCACCCCTTGGTGGAAGGCGAATTGCCCAGCCCGTACCAGCGGGTTGCGGTGGCAGCCGATTCAGGCAATGGGGTGAGTGCCATTCTGGACATTCAGAAGTACAGCTTTGTCAACTCGGACCTGACCATCAATTTGCTGCGACGCCCACAAGGTGAATGGATTTGTCTTGACGCACGCACCTACCTGGGCTCCAATGGTTCGGGGTTGGCAGAGTCCTCCCTGTACGATGAACATGGGCTCGTTGGCCGGGCCACACAAAGTCTGGCCGTGCGAGCAATAGCAAGCTTATGAAAAAAGACGATGAACCGCCCCTGTGGCAGACCGTTCTCAAACTGGTAGTGGGCCTGGCCGTCATTGTCGGAGGCGTCGGATTGGCACTGTGGCTGGCCTTGCAGGAAGAACAAAAGAACGGTCCCTCTGTTTCGGTCGAAAAGTCCTGGGGTATCGTGACTGACAACCCGGTGAAGCAGCGCCGGTGAGTCCATGCGGTTCTAGATGCCGAGAGCGGACCCCCGGATGACCGCGACGCTCTATGCATTGGGCGCCATCGCGTTGTGGGCGAGCCTGGCCACGCTGGGGGTGGCCCTATCGCACATTCCGCCGTTTCTATTGACGGGCATCGCGCTTCTGATCGGTAGTTGCGTGGCACTGCCTGTATCGGGCTACAACCTGCGCCAATGGCAGGTCCCGGTGGCCACGTTGGGGCTGGGAGTTGCAGGGCTGTTTGGCTACCATTTTCTGTTCTTCATGGCCCTGCGCAGCGCACCTGCGGTGGAGGCCAATCTGGTGAACTACCTGTGGCCGCTGCTGATGGTGGTGCTTGCGCCCGTTGTGCTGGTGGGCGTGCGGCTGCGCGCCTCCCACATCGTTGCCGCAATCCTTGGATTTGTCGGAGCCATCATTGCCATGGTGGGCGCACAACCTGACAACTCCACGGCGGGGGGCATGTTTACTGGCTGGGCGTGGGGCTATGTGCCGGCTCTGGGGTCCGCATTCGTGTGGGCTAGTTACTCCTTGTTATGCCGGCGGGTGCAGCCCTTTCCTACGGCGGCCATCGGTTTGTTTGGTCTGGTGTCCGGGTTGCTTGCCCTGGTATGCCACTGGGCCATGGAAGCGCCGGTTGTGCTCACGGGCCACGACGTGTGGTTGCTGGGCGTCCTCGGCCTGGGGCCCTTGGGCGCCGCGTTCTATCTGTGGGACATGGCGCTCAAACAGGGGGATGTTCGCCAGATCGGCATTTTGAGCTATCTGACCCCGCTGGCTTCCACGGTGCTGCTGATGCTCACCGGTCAGCGCGCCCTGACCTGGAGTGTTGCGGTGGCAGCCGTACTGATTCTGGGCGGCGCGGCAATCGGGTCACGCATCGGCAGGGGGCCTTGAGGTCCCGCACAGCGTCATCGGCCTGGGTTCTCCCTGCGCAAGCTTGCAGGACAACGCATTGTCCTCACCAGCACACAAACGGTTTTCCTCCCTGGCACAAATGTGACACAACCCGGACTTGATATCCGAGAGCAAACCCGCATCGGTAAGTATGGTTTTAGAACCCTGGTCCGCCCGTTGCAGCAACTGATACAGGTCCGCCTGCTGCGCTGGCAAGGG